>CAMKEK010000195.1:0-3248 GCA_946411545.1 uncultured Clostridia bacterium | reverse complement strand
ACCAGGAGTTTATCCAGGTGGACACCACCAACATCCTTTTCATCTGCGGCGGCGCGTTTGACGGCCTGGACAAGATTATCGAGCGCCGGACCTCCCGAAAGAGCATGGGCTTCGGTGCCGAGATTGAGAGCGGAAAGGACAAGGATCTGGGCGCTCTTTTTGAGCAGGTCCAGCAGCAGGATCTTCTGAAGTTCGGCATTATTCCCGAGCTGATCGGGCGTCTGCCTGTGGTGGCGACGCTGGACACCCTTACCCGGGATGATCTGGTGCGCATTCTCACTGAACCCAAGAATGCCATGACCAAGCAGTATGAGACCCTGATGAAGATGGACGGGGTGGAGCTTGTGTTTGAGCCTGCCGCGCTGGAGGCAATCGCGGACCGTGCGATCGACCGCAAGATTGGCGCCCGCGGCCTGCGCAGCATCATGGAATCCATCATGACGGACATCATGTACACGGTGCCGTCCGATACCGGGATCGTCCGGGTTGTGATCACGGAGGACAGCGTCCGCGAAGGCGGACAGCCCGTTGTCCTGCGGACAAAGGATCTCGCCGGATGAGACGGAAGCTGCCCGCAACAGAGCGGCAGCGAGCAGATTTAAAAAAGACAAAGACTTGGAAAAGCTATGAACAAGGAAAATGAACAACGAAATATTCTGACTCTGCCTGCGCTGGCGATGCGCGGCCTGCTGGTGTTTCCGAAGATGACGCTTTCGATCGATGTGGAGCGATCTTCTTCCGTGCAGGCGGCAGAGCTGGCCGCCAGCGGGGATCACCTGGTCTTTATGGCCATGCAGAAGAACCTCGAAGACGATGATCCGAAACCGGATAACATTCATACCGTCGGAACCGTCTGCCGCGTTCGTCAGATGCTGCGCCAGCTGAACCAGGGCTACAGCCGCCTGATTGTCGAAGGCCTTTACCGCGCCGAAGCGGTAAAGATCGAAGAGCAGGGGGGAATTTATTACGCCTCTGTGCAGGAGCGCCCCAACCGCAAGGAACGAATTCCGGAAGTGCGCAAAGAGGCGGCGGTGCGAAGCTGCCTGGATGCGTTTCACACCTACCTCGAGCTGACGCGGGACATCTCTTCGGCCCAGATTCTTCCGATCCTGGCCAATCCGGATTCCGATTACATCGCTTACTTTATTACCCAGAACCTGCAGATCAATCCGGAAGACAAGCAGGAAGTGCTGGAGTGCGACTATCCGACCAAGCGCTTTCTGCTGCTGAACCGGATCATTCGCAACGAGATCCAAGTACTGCAGATTGAGCAGGAGCTCTCCTCCCAGGCCCAGGAGCAGATGGCGGAGAACCAGCGCGAATACTTCTTGCGGGAAGAGCTGCGCGCGATTCAGGCGGAACTCGGAGAAGACGATCAGGTCGACGATTTCGGCGACTATGCCGAGCGGATCCGAAACCTGGCCTGCCCGGAGGAAGTGCGGGAGAAGCTGGAAAAAGAGCTGGGCCGTCTGCGCAAGCAGGCCTTCGGATCTTCGGAGGCGGCGGTCCTGCGGAGCTACCTTGACATCTGCCTGGAGCTGCCGTGGGGGAAGAAAAATGAAGAGATCACGGATCTTCCGCTGGCACGGAAGATGCTGGATGAGGATCACTACGGCCTGGAGAAGGTGAAGGAGAGAATCCTGGAGTACCTCGCGGTCCGTACCCTGGCCCCGGAAGTCAAAGGCGGCATGCTCTGCCTGGTGGGGCCTCCGGGAACCGGCAAGACAAGCATCGCCATGAGCATCGCCCGTGCCACGGGCAGGGAACTCGTAAGAGTGTCCCTCGGCGGCATCCACGATGAGGCGGAGATCCGCGGCCATCGTAAGACCTATATCGGCTCCATGCCCGGCCGCCTGATCAACGGCATCATTCAGGCAAAGAGCTGCAACCCGCTCATGGTGCTCGACGAAATAGACAAGCTGGGCTCCGATTATCGCGGGGACCCCTCGGCCGCCCTGCTGGAGGCGCTGGATCCGGAGCAGAACAAGACCTTCCGGGATCATTTCCTGGAAATTCCCTTTGACCTGTCGGAGGTCTTCTTTATCACCACGGCCAACACCACCGAAACCATTCCAAGAGCGCTGCTTGACCGCATGGAAGTGATCGAGCTTACCAGTTATACCGACGAAGAAAAGCTTCAGATCGCAAAGAAGCACCTCCTTCCCAAACAGAGAAAGCGTCATGGCCTGAAGGCAACCCAGCTCAAGGTCAGTGACGATGCCGTTCGCGCGATGATCCGCGGCTATACCCGTGAATCCGGTGTGCGCCAGCTGGAGCGCGAGATCGCCGCACTCTGCCGCAAGGCGGCGAGCGGGATCGCCGAAGCGCGCTTCAAGTCCCTCGCGGTCCGTCCGGAAAAACTGGAAAAGCTTCTCGGACCCGTCCGCTTCAAGCCGGACGAGCGCCGCAGCGCCGCCGCGGTCGGCCTGGTGAGAGGTCTTGCCTATACCTCCGTCGGCGGAGAAGTGCTTGACGTCGAAACCGCGGTGGTGAGCGGAACCGGAAAGGTCGAGCTTACCGGAAACCTCGGCGATGTGATGAAGGAGTCGGCGAGAGCCGCAATCACCTACATCCGCAGCCGGGCGGAGCTCCTGGGGATCGACCCGGAGTTCTACAAAAACAAAGACATTCATATCCACTTCCCGGAGGCGGCGGTGCCGAAAGACGGTCCCTCTGCCGGTATCACCATGTGCATCGCGGTGATTTCCGCCCTGAGCGGAAAACCCGTCCGCGGCGACATCGCCATGACCGGCGAGATCAGTCTGAGGGGACGCGTCCTGCCGATCGGCGGACTGAAAGAGAAAACCATGGCCGCGCTCCGTGCCGGCGTGACCACCGTGATTATCCCGAAGGAAAATGAATCGGACCTGGAAGAGATCGACCCGCTGGTTCGGGAAAGACTCAACTTCGTTGCGGTGGAACACGCGGATGAAGTGCTGGAGCTGGTTTTTTCGGAGCGGGACGGAATCACGGAGGAAAGCCGAGGCGACTCCGGGGAGCAGGCCGCAAAGAGCGAAGCGGCGGGTCAGTGAAATGAACGATCTGAACCTCAACCGGGCGGAGTTTATCCGCTCTGCCGCGGCGCCGAAACAGTTTATCCGCAGCTCTCTGCCCAAGGCCGCCTTTGCGGGACGCTCAAACGTGGGCAAGTCGTCCGTGATCAACCGTCTGGTCAACCGGAAACAGTTTGCCAAGGTCGGGGCGACACCCGGAAAAACCGTCCATGTGAATTACTTCGACATCGACGG
>CAMKEK010000194.1:0-3254 GCA_946411545.1 uncultured Clostridia bacterium | reverse complement strand
TCCAGATCAACGAGGTCATGGTCTCCGATCCCAATGCCCGCTTCTCTCCGTATGACGGAAGCGATTGGGTTGAGCTGAAGAATATCTCTTCCGAAACCGTCACCCTGGAAGGATGGTTTCTCTCCGATGATGACGACAATTACCGTAAGGCTTGGCTCCCGACGGCAGTTCTCGAGCCGGGTGCCGTAACGGTGGTGCGCTGTGACCAGCTCGGCCTTTCCCTCGGTTCAGGAAACGAGTCCCTTTTCCTCTGGCAGGACGGGAACGGACTGATGGACTGGCTCTCTCTGCGCGACATTCCGTACGGCGGCAGCTATGGACGTCTGCCCGGGCGGAACGGCTCATTCTTTTTTGCAAAAGCTTCCCCCAATACGGACAACCAGGATGGCAGACGCCGGGTATCCGCCACGCCGATCGCCTCAACCCCCGACGGCTTTTTCCCCGGTACGGAAAAAGTCGTGCTGGATCTCCGGGCTCAGGGGCAGATCTACTACACCTTCGACGCGACAATGCCCACGCAGGATTCTCTTCCCTGGGTTGGCCCAACAGAGGTTCCCGCCACCTGTGTCATCCGTGCCATCGCCTGTGAGCCCAACGCGCTGCCCAGCCGGCCGCTCACCCTGAACTACTTTATCGGCGAGGAGTTTGCTCTGCCGGTACTCAGTCTGGTCTCTGATGACAAGGTCGCGTTTTACGGCATGTACAACACCGGCTGGAAAGACCTGGAATGGGGCGGAAACATCGCCTGGTACGAAGAAAGCGGCAGCTTCTCCGCCCCCTGCGGCATCAGCATGCACGGCGATACCAGCCTGATCCTCGCCAAGAAGAACATGAGCATCCGCTTCCGCGGCTGCTACGGGCTGGAAGAGCTGAACTACGACCTGTTCGGCGGCGGGGTCACGAATTTTACCAATTTTGTCATCCGTGCGGGACAGGATCAGAATGCCAGCATCATCCGCAACGAACTCTGTGAAAACCTGGCCCTGGCCGCCTCCGACAACATCATCGGTTCGAGAAACCGCTACTGTGTTCTGTTTCTGGACGGCAAATACGCCGGTATTTACGCGCTCTCCGAAAAACTCAACGAGCAGCATTATGCCAACATTGCCGGCGTCAGCAAAAACAGCGTTGTCACGGTCGAATCCGAGGCACCGCGGGACGGTGACCTGTATCTGGATGTTTTTCGCTTCTGTGAGAAGAACGACATGTCGGATCCCGAGAACTATGCCCATATTGAGTCTCTGGTAGACCTCGACAGTCTGATCGACTGGGTCTTCCTGGAGGGGTATTTTGCAAACCAGGACCTCACCTACGGTAATCTGCGCTTCTGCCGCTCTTCCGAGGACGACGGCCGCTGGCGCTTCATGTTCTACGATCTGGACGCCACGCTCTCCGATCCCTATCTCAACCACGCGATTCTCCTGCACCGCAACAACGTCCAGTGCGTGCAGGTCTCCGGGATGTTTGCGGATCTCTGGAAAAACGAGACATTTCAGGATCGTTTTCTCACCCGGGCTGCGGAGCTGCTCAAAGGGCCGCTGACCGATGAGGCCATTCTCAATGAGATCAACCGCCTTGAGGACCAGATCGATCCGGAGATGCCCCGCAACCAGGCCTTTGTTCACCGCAGTTACGACAGCTGGAAGGCAGCTGTCGAGGCGCTGCGGACCTTCGTGACCGGCAACAGCTGGGCGAAGCACAACGTTGATTTTCTCTGTAAGGAACTGCATCTCAGCCAGGAAGTCCGCGACCGCTATTTCTCGGAGATCGGCTGATTCCGGGCTCTGCCCGGATTCCGCGGTACTCCTTTCATCCATAGGCGGCAAAAGAGGGAGACGATTCAGTCGTCTCCCTCTTTTGCCGCCTGTTTCCGTGCCGCCGGTGCGACGGCGATTTCCGCGCCATCCCGCTCAATTCGCCGGATATTCTTTTCAAACTTTCCCCGGGGCCCTTCCACACAGCGGCCGCAGCCCAGGCAACGCAGGCGGAAATCCGCCCCGCTCCGCAGCACCTGCCAGCGCAGTCCGCCGCAGGGGTGCGGCTTTTTCATGGTGAGCACATCGTATTCCCGGATATCCATGATTATTTCCCTTTGATGCTGTCCCAGTATTTCTTCGCCGCCTGCTCGGTCTTGTTGTCTCCGTACTCGTAGTAGCGTCGGCTTTTGAGTTTGTCCGGCAGATACTGCTGCCGGACCCAGTGATTGGGATAATCGTGGGGATAGAGATATCCCTGCTCCCGCTCAAAGCCGGTACCGTCGGCATGGACGTTCTGCAGCTCGCGCGGAACAGAGCCGATTCGGCCCGCCTTCACATCCGCGATTGCGCCGTCGATTGCCATGACGACGCTGTTCGACTTTGGCGCGGTGGCAAGCAGAATGCAGGCCTCGGCCAGCGGCAGCCTCGCCTCCGGCAGGCCGAGCTGAAGGGCACTGTCGACACAGGCCTTCACGATGGGGACCGCCTGCGGATAGGCCATACCGATATCCTCACTTGCCGAACAGAGAATCCGCCTGCAGATCCCGGTCAGATCGCCCACCTCGATGGCTCTCGCCAGATAGTGCAGCGCCGCGTCGGGATCGGAGCCCCGGAGCGATTTCATCATCGCCGACAGGATATCAAAGTGCTCATCCCCGTCCCGGTCATAGCGCATCGCGCTCTTCTGGGAGATAAGAACCGCGTCCTCCAGGGTGATCCTGTCTCTGCCGCCTGACGCGGAGAAGAGCAGCTCCACCGCGTTGATCGCCTTGCGCACATCCCCGCCGCAGGCCTGGGCAATCCGCCGGACCACGCCGTCCTCCACCGTGAGCGGCTGTTCCCGGCGCGCATTCAGGATTTCAACCGCCCGCTGGACGGCCGCTTCGGCATCCCGGGCGGAGACCGGCTTGAACTCAAACACCGTTGACCGGCTCAGAATCGCCCCGAACACACAGAAGTACGGGTTCTCCGTCGTGGAGGCGATCAGGGTGATTCTTCCGTCCTCGATGAATTCCAGCAGGCTCTGCTGCTGCTTTTTATTGAAATACTGAATCTCGTCGAGATAGAGCAGCACCCCGCCCGGTGTGAGGAAGGTGTCCAGCTCGTCGATAATATGCTTGATGTCCGAGATTCCGGCCGTTGTGGCATTGAGTTTCCGCAGGCTTCGCTGCGTCCGTTCTGCAATAATCCGTGCCACGGTGGTTTTCCCGGTGCCGGACGGGCCGTAAAAGATCATGTTCGGCGTGCTTCCGCTCTCCACGATCCGGCGCAGCAGGC
>CAMKEK010000193.1:0-3262 GCA_946411545.1 uncultured Clostridia bacterium | reverse complement strand
TCCCGCTCCCGGATCTTTTCTTCCAGTTCCCGGACCGAAATATGCTCTGCGTCGACCTGCTCCGCGAAATCGATTCTGTCACTTTCCGGCACCGAAAGCAGGGCCAAAGCCTTTGAAATCGGCAAATTTCCCAACGTTGGTGAATTTGTTTCCGGTCCGAAAAGGCCCTGCTGTGAGGCCCCGTATTCGTCGAAAAGCTTCATGTACCGCTGTGCCGAGGAATTGGAGAACTCCGTCTCCCGCTCCAGCCACGGAAGCCATTCCCCGTGATTGAGCATCTCCTTTGCTTCGACCAGTCTGCGCCCGATTTCGATGCCACAGAGCAGCGATATCCGCCGCCCTGTGTCCACATACATCCGGATCTCCGCGCCGATCAGCTCCGGCGTCCGCTTCTCTGTCATATCGTTCATACCGCTTTAACCTCCGTCTTCATTTCTTCCGCGCCTGGCAGGATCGGATTCCCGTCCCTGTCCCGCTCAGATCCCGCATTTACCCATTCGAGCCACGGCCCCAGGAACCAGGCGAAGCGCTCCTCCGGCGACAGCACGGCCGGCGGCTTCGTCGGCCCGCCGTAGCGTTCGTTTTTGTATCCGTGAATCTGCCGGATAACGTCCTTCCCTTCTTTTCTGTCCATCTCCAGCGTGAGGAACGACCGCCCCGGCGTCCGCGTCTTGCGCAAGAACAGAATTGTCGTCGTGCCGGCCATGTGCCTTGCGGCATAGCCGCCCACACAGTGCTGAAGCGTCTTCCCTTCCCGCACGATCTCGTCCCCGCTCGTCGGAATCACGATGCAGTACCCGCCCATCTGGAACCGGTATTTCTTTTCCAGATTCCGGCGGCGCGTTTTGTACTTCTTCAGCTCGTCCTCGTGTGACTTGAGATACATCATCTGGCTTGCGGCATCGTGCCGCTCCTGGAGATCCTTCGGCATGGCCACCGTCGGCACGCTCAGGTCGTATCCCAGCTTCTGCGCCATGTGCAGGTAGTCGAGCCATGTCCGGATGATCTGTCGAGGCGGGACCGCGTACCGTGCGCACTCAGGCTGGAGCTTCGCCACATACCTTGCTGCGTCCCTTCCGCTCACTCCTGTGACCGCTGCGCATTTCATGAGCTCTTTCATGTTGTCCCGGCCTCCGATGTTCTCACAGATTTCCAGATAGACCGAGATGCTCATATCCTTCCCCAGTTTGATGGCCTTCAGGTCGTCGAAGCTCATTTCCTGGTTAAGGAAGCGTTTTGCGTCCTGCTTGCTCAGGCGCAGAAACTGTGCCGGCGTCTTTGCCCGCCAGTTCAGCAGCTCCGCATTCTTCCTTCCTTCGCTGATCAGCTGCTCCACCGCGTCCCGGAGGCCGAACTTGACCGCCATCTCAAGCTGTGGATGTACCATGTACCAGGCGAGGTACTTCAGGACGCCCCGCGCCGGCCGGTCGTGGTCAAGATCCACATAGGCCTGCCGCTCGTAGAATTCAATGACCTGGCAGTATTTCAGAACCGTGTACGGCAGCGCGTCCCCGATGCCGATGACGCTGTAGCTCCCGTCATAGTCCGCATATCCCATCCAGTTCGGCGGCTGGAACGGGTCCCCGACCGTCTTCGTCGGTATCCAGTCGTGTCCCACCATGTGGCAGTCTTCCCAATACTGCTCCAGCTTCCACTCGCAGAAGCCCTCCGGCCCGTAGTAATATTTCTTCGTCGGGTAGAAGTCGAGATCCCCGGTCAGGCAGTCGTGATTGAACGTCCGTCTTGCGTTCCCGGCCACGATCAGCAGCTCGCCGCGGTCTCCCGCTCTGGCGATCGCGACCTTGACCCATCTTTCCAGACTCCTCATGTCGTACTTGTACTTTCCTGCGGCGATGCCCTCGACCTCGGCCCCGCACTGCGGGCAGTTGCACCGCTCATGGTGGAGCTTTCCCCTGCTGTAGTTTCCCCGGACGGCCTCAAAGCTCTCCCCGCAGACCGTGCAGGTGCAGAGCCTCACCGGATCGCTGGAAACATTCCAACCGTCGTCCAGGTATTCGTTCCGGAAGAACAGGTACTGCGGGAACAGCGCCCGGATCCTCCGCTCTTCTTCCTCGCTGAGGCCCCAGCCGCTCAGCGCTTCCAGGGCCTCCGCTCTTTTCTCTTCCGGCAGCGTGCATTTCGGATTCATTGCCGCACCTCACAGGAACTCCGTGAAGTCGAGGACGATGTTCTCCGGCTTCGCGTTGCTGGCGTGCTTCGGCGTGTACGGTTCCGGCTCTTTGGCCGCTGCGGCGCCGATCAGATCGATGGTCATCTGCATCCGGATCTCCGCTCCCGGGAAATAGAACTGCACCGCCTTCTTGTAGGCCTCGAGATCCGAGATGTGTCCGCCGACGCCTTTGGCCACCGCGGTCATGCAGTCGGAGAAGCTCCCGCCCTGAACCACGGCCTGCGCGAATTCCTCATCCTGGGTGCAGAAGGTTTCCAGCGTCGCCCGGACCGCTTCCTTCATGGCTGTCTCTTTCTGGCCCTTCACGTTCTTGGCTCCCTCGCGGAGCTTCTTCAGGGCTTCGTCTCTGAACTCGCTCATCCCTGATACCTCCACGTCCGGGTGCTGCTGCCGAAGTCCCAGGTATTGCGCAGCACATAGTCGCTCTCGCTCCAGCTTCCGTATACGAATTCCTCGGTCAGGCCCGTCGGGACGATGCCGTCTTCGTAGTACGCCCGGAGGATCTTCTCCGCGATTTCCCGGTCATGGGTGCTGAACTTGTTGTCCGGGCTGTAGAACATCCACTGTTCCGGCTGCGCAATCACTTCCTGCATGGTTCCCGGGTAAGCCTTGTTCATGACACGCGCCAGAGCGTTGCAGATGATACCGCCCTTCTGGGTATCGTTGGACATTCTGGCCGCGAGGCGGGCCGCCGAATCGACTTCCTGGTTGATGAAGGCTTCGCGGCTTGCATCGCCGGAGAGGAAATACTGCTTCTGGGTCTCCCTGGCCTGCTCGGCCTTGTACTGCTCCACCGCGGCTGCGGCCTCGCCCGCCATCTCCTGCCGGACTCTGATTTCCGTCCGGTGTGCCACGCTGGCGCTGAGTATCACCGTATAGATTGTGAACAGCGCCGCTCCGATGATGAGGATTCCCCACTTCCGGCGGAAGCTGACGCGGATCCGCTCCGCAGCGTGATTCATGAGCCTTGCAAACATCGTCTCCGTCGCTTCCTCTCTGTGCGGAATTTTGGTCTGTGCGTAGGTAGGGATTAAACTCATTGCTTTTTCATCGATCATGACTTATAATCTC
>CAMKEK010000192.1:0-3269 GCA_946411545.1 uncultured Clostridia bacterium | reverse complement strand
TCTGCCTGATGGTCGGCGCCGTGATCGGCGGCTGGCAGGGCTTCTGGATCGGCTATGTCCATATCCCGCCGTTTATCTGCACGCTGTCGGGCATGTTTCTCTTCCGCGGCCTGGGCCGTGTGATCCTGGCGTCCAAGACCGTTCCGGTGAAGGATAAGACCTTCCTGAACGTCTTTGCTTCCTATGTTCAGATCCCGGGCCTTGATGACAACAAGATCAAAATGTCCGCGATAATCGTCGGTATTGCAATCGCGGTTATCGTGCTGCTCACGGTGTTTACCGGCCGTGCCAAGAGAGCCAGGAAAGGCTACGCGGTCGGACCTCTCGGTCCGGAACTGCTTAAAAAGGCAATCATCGCAGGCCTGATCGTGTTCTATGCGTGGAAGCTCGCCAACTACAAGGGCATCCCGGTTATGCTGATCTGGGTGCTGGCGGTGGTCTTCATCTATGCGTTTATCACCAGCAAGACCGCCCTCGGCCGTTACTTCTACGCGGTCGGCGGCAATGAAAAGGCCACCAAGCTCTCGGGCATTGATACAAGAAAGGTCTACTTCCTGGCCTATCTGTCCATGTCCTTCCTGGCCGGCCTTTCCGGCTTGCTGATGGCTGCCCGTATTGCCTCTGTCAACGGTGATACCGGCAACGCCTTTGAGATGGACGCCATCGGCTCCTGCTTCATCGGCGGCGCCTCGGCCTACGGCGGCTCCGGCACCGTTGCCGGTATCTGCATCGGAGCGATCTTCCTTGGCGTTATCAACCAGGGCATGTCCATCATCGGTCTGGACAACAACTGGCAGTATATCGTCAAGGGCGCGGTGCTTCTGGTCGCGGTTATCTTCGACGTTGTCTCCAACCATAAGACCGGTAAAGCATAAACTGATTTTGCTTATGTACAGGGGCAAATACCGGCGCAGCCCATGCGCCGGTATTTTCTCAGAAAGGATGAAACTATGTATTATATCGGGGTAGATCTTGGAACTTCAGCGGTCAAGCTTCTGCTGATGGACGGCGAAGGGAAAATCCGGAATGTGGTTTCCCGTGAATATCCGCTGCGCTTCCCGCAGCCCGGCTGGTCCGAACAGGACCCCCAGGACTGGATCCGGGAGTCCTTTGCCGGAATCCGGGAACTGACGGCGGACATTGACAGAAGCCAGGTTGCCGGGATCGGCTGCGGCGGTCAGATGCACGGCCTTGTCGCGCTGGATGCGGAGGACCGGGTCATCCGCCCCGCCATCCTCTGGAACGACGGGCGCACGGAGGAAGAGACCGCCTGGCTCAACACGGAGATCGGGAAGAAAAAGCTCTCCGAGCTCACGGCGAACATCGCCTTTGCCGGATTTACCGCCCCGAAGCTCCTCTGGATGAAGAAGCATGAGCCGGAGAATTTTGCCCGGATCCGGAAGATCATGCTGCCGAAGGACTATGTCAATTACTGCCTCACGGGCGTGCATTCCTGCGACTATTCCGACGCCTCCGGCATGCTGCTTCTGGATGTTGAGCACAAGCGCTGGTCCGGGGAGATGCTGGAGATCTGCGGCGTAGAGGAGAGCTGGATGCCGCAGCTGTTTGAAAGCTATGACTGTGTCGGGACGCTGAAACCGGCGGTCGCGTCGGAGCTCGGCCTGCCGGAGACGGTCAAAGTGGTCGCCGGCGCCGGGGACAACGCCGCGGCGGCGGTCGGGACCGGCGTCGTCGGAGAGGGCGGCTGCAACATCAGCCTCGGGACCTCGGGGACCATCTTCATCTCGTCGGAGAAGTTCGGCGTCGATCCGAACAACGCCCTGCACTCCTTCGCCCATGCCGACGGCGGCTATCACCTGATGGGCTGCATGCTCTCGGCGGCCTCCTGCAACAAGTGGTTCTGTGAAGAGATTCTGAAGACGGCGGACTACGCCGCCGAGCAGAAGGACATCACGGAAGAAAAACTCGGCTGCGACCGGGTCTTCTTCCTGCCCTACCTGATGGGCGAGCGCTCCCCCATCAACGATGTCAATGCCCGCGGCACCTTTACCGGGCTCAGCATGGATTCCACGCGCTCGGATATGATGCAGGCGGTGCTGGAGGGGGTCGCCTTTGCCATCCGCGACTCGCTGGAGGTGGCGCGGTCCCTCGGTCTGGACCTGCGCAAGAGCCGGATCTGCGGCGGCGGCGCGAAGAGCCCGCTCTGGAGAAACATTATGGCCAACGTCTGCAATCTCGAGCTGGAGCAGATCGAGTCCGAAGAAGGCCCCGGCTACGGCGGCGCGATGCTGGCGGCGGTCGCCTGCGGTGAATTCAGTTCCGTAAAAGAAGCGGCCGAGAAGCTGGTCCATGTGACGGCGACGGTAAAGCCGGATCCCGAGATCAGCGCCCGCTATGAGGCCCAGTATCAGAAGTTCCGCCGGATTTATCCCGCGATGAAAGAACTCTTTCCGGTTCTGAACACATGAGAGAGCAGCAGTTTGAATACGACGTTCAGAAACGGGCCCGTGCCGGAACGGCAGCGACACTGCGTGCCGTTATCAGCCTGTACATCATCTATCTGGCATGGTCGGTACTGAAAGGCGTGAGAAATGGCAGCTCCCCGGTTCCCGTCTGGGTCGGCTGGCTGGTGGCGATTGTATTTACTGCGGCGGCGATTGCCTTTGGCGTGTATACATGGAAAACCTGGCATCGTGATCTGGAAGCTGCACGGCTTCCGGCCAATGACGGGGACTGTAAAGAAGCTGTCGAAGAAACGGAGGAAAACGTGCCATGAGGATCGACAGTTTGCAGGCACTGTACGACGGATATCTGAAAGATGCGATACAGGTCGAAAAAAACCGCAAACCCGGCGAAGGCATCTTCGGGATTGGGAAAAGACCCTCGGATGATCCCTGCCATGACCGCTTTGCCGCTAATCTGAAGGAATGGCTGGAGGCGTTCGGGGAAGAGAAACCGGAAAGTGCGGAAATCCGGGAAGTTCTGTCCCTGATTTATCGGGCACCGAAAAAGTACCCGGACCCGAAGAGCTCCTTCTGGATGCTGATTGCGGTCCAGAGCCTGACTCTTGGCCTGATCCCAAGGCTGTCCGAATCAGATGCCCGGTCGCTGGTCGGAGAATTTGCGGGACTTTACAAGCGCTGGGAGAGGCTGCCGGTGCAGAAGCAGATCCTGGATGCCCTGATCAGGGCGGAAAAACAGAAATAAAAAATGGCTGTCTAAAGAGTTAGCTTGGATAGAGTAGAAGGTAAGACCTCCGGCTTTGCCGGAGGTCTTACCCTATTCCTCAGAAACAATCAATCAAACTG
>CAMKEK010000191.1:0-3297 GCA_946411545.1 uncultured Clostridia bacterium | reverse complement strand
ACCACAGGTTTCTTTGCATCAGGAACCGAGCGACAAAAAACAAGTAGAATTGAATAATGAAATACTATGTCACAGCGGATGTTCACGGATTCTACTCCATTCTCCATGACGCTTTGGAGGAAGCCGGTTTTTTCGCAGAAACGCAAGCGCATAAACTCATAATCTTAGGAGATCTCTTTGACCGGGGGACGGAAGCACCCGAGCTGCAGGAGTTTATCCTTAAGCTGATGGAGGAGGACCGGGTTATTCTGGTCAAAGGCAATCATGAAGATCTCTTTGAAGAGATGCTGACCGAAGATGCGGGATTGCCGTACCGCCATCACGTCAGCAACGGAACGTACATGACCGCTCTACAGCTGACCGGCTATGACCCGACAATGGCCCGAATACACAACTACGACTTTGCGGACGCGGCGAAGGAAACCCCTTATTACAAAACCATAATTCCGGCGATGCTGGACTATTATGAGACACAAAACTATGTGTTCACACACGGCTGGATTCCATGCATCCGCGAGCATTTCAGATACTGTTATTGCTCTGACTGGCGAGAATCATCGAAAGAGGCATGGCAGCATGCACGCTGGTATAACGGAATGGACGCTGCCCAAACAGCAGATGAGGAGAAGACCATCTTATGCGGGCACTGGCATTGCTCGTATGGCCATGCAAAATATGAGCAGAAGGGATCAGAACTTGGTCCGGATGCAGATTTCACGCCCTACTATGGGCCGCACGTTATAGCCCTCGACGCTTGTACAGCCCACAGCAAAAGGATAAATGTAATCGTCCTGGAAGACGACCCGCTTTGATCGCATGATACACGACAACGCCCAACCTCTGGCAGAACAGCTAATGCCAGCCCTGCAAAACATTATAAAAGTGTTTTAAAAGTCAATTGGATCAATATTCCGAAAAATGATCAAATTAAACTGCCGCTTGATAAAATGAAAGCTGTCCGGACCGGCTGAATGCTCAGCTCGTCCGGGCAGCTTTTCTGGTATTTGTATCGGGCTCCGGAACGGAAAGCGCCACCGGAGCATCAGATTTTGCTTTGATTCTGTTATAGCAGTTTTTTTACCTCGCGGAGGGACAGGTTCTGTTCCTCTGCGATTTTTTTCAGGTCCTCGTACTCGGCCTTCTCGTGAGTCGTGCCGTAACCCGAGGAGCGTTTCACATGTACGGATCCATAGGGGGTTTCCCGCGTCTCAAACTCCCGGGAGAGCGTATACCGGCTGCAGGTATATTCCCGGATGCCGAGGCTGGTCGTGTGGCGGAAGAGACAGGCGAGAAGCTCCTCCCGCTGCTCGGCGCGGCACATGCAGGTCAGCATCACAGCGGGACGGCTTTTCTTCATGCCGATGTTGGTGAAATAAACATCCAGTGCGCCTGCGGCAAAAAGGCGTTCTTGGGCAAAGGCAAGCTCCTCGGCGGTCATGTCGTCGATGTTGCAGGCGAGCTCCAGAACCTGTTCTGTCTCTGCTTCGTTTTCACCGAGCAGCACGCGAATCACATTGGCGCGGGGAAAGTCCTTGAAGCCGGTGCCGTAGCCGATCCGGGAGACGCGCATCGGGGGCATGCTGCCGAAGTGCGTGACAAAGTGCTTCAGCAGGGCGGCCCCGGTGGGGGTGCAGAGTTCTCCGAGAATGTCCCCGGTATAGATGGGGATGCCCTTGAGCAGCTCCTGTGTCGCCGGCGCCGGGACCGGAAGCACGCCGTGGGCACAGCGCACGGTTCCGCTGCCGACATGAACCGGCGAGGCAAAGACCTTCTCGGGTGCCAGTTCGTGCATCAGGTAACAGACCGAGACCACATCCGCCATGGCATCCAGGGAGCCGACCTCATGGAAGTGGATGTTCTCCATGGGGTGGCCGTGAACATGGGCCTCCGCCGCGGCGATCAGGTCATAGACCGCCAGGGCGTTCCGTATGACATCCGCGGGAAGGTCGAGCCCGCCGATAAACGCCCGGACTTCGGTGATGGAGGTATGGTGATGGTGATGATGGTGGTGCGGCTCATCGGCACTCTCTGCGGCGGCATCGGCGACCGGCGTGTGACCGTGGTCGTGGTCATGGTGATGCTCATGGTCGTGATGATGCTCGTGCTCATGATGATGTCCGCCGTCATGGCAGTGCTCGCCTTCGTGCTTGTGCTCGTGAGTGTGTTCTTCGCCTTCCACCTGACCGTCGATGGTGACGGTGACGTGGCTGCCGGAGATGCCGCACTTCTGATCCTTTCGGACGGACAGAACGGCTATTCCGTCAAACGCGCGGTTCAGGGTGTCCAGAACCGCCTCGGGCTGTTCATGCAGTTCCAGCAGAGCGGCCGTCAGCATATCGCCGGCGGCGCCCATGCTGCAATCCAGATAAAGTGTTTTCATATCTTCAATACCTCGTTCATACTGCCGGTGCGATAGCCGGAGAGATCCAGCGTGACATAGGAAAAGCCGTATTCCTTCAGCGCCGTCGTGATCTGTCCCCGGACTTCGGGTGTCATGATCCGGTCAAACTCCTCCGGAAGAATCTCAATCCGGGCCAGGTCGCCGTGGATGCGGACCCGGAACTGCCGGAACCCGAGGTCCAGCAGAAGCTGTTCCGCCCGGTCCACCATGGAGAGCCGCGCATCCGTGATGGCCTCGCCGTAAACAAAACGGGAGGCCAGACAGGCAAAGGAGGGCTTGTCCCAGGTGGGGAGCTCAAGCTCCTTCGAGAGGGTGCGGATGTCCGCCTTGCTGAGCCCCGCGTCCAGCAGCGGGCTCAGAACGCCAAGTTCCCGGATCGCCCGCATGCCGGGGCGATAGTCTCCGGTGTCGTCGGTGTTGGAACCTTCCGCAACATGGGGAATCCCGGCTTCTTTGGCCGCTTCGATGATCCGGCCGAAGATCATGCGCTTGCAGTGGTAACAGCGGTCCGGCGGATTGGGACGGATGCTGTCAAGATCCAGCGCTTCCGCCGGAATGACGATCTGCCGGATGCCGGCTTCGCGGCAGAAGTCGGAAGCCTCCTTCTGCTCCCGGACCGGGACAAAGGGCGGCGCGGCCGTCACGGCGAGGGCGCGGTCTCCCAGAACATCGTGCGCGACCCGCAGCAGAAAGGTCGAGTCCACGCCGCCGGAAAAGGCGACCGCGAGGCTGCCGAGTTCCTGAAGACGGCTGCGGAGCGCGTCATATTTGGTATGCAGTGTATCCATAGACGACCGGGCTTTATTTCAGGTGGTTGATCATGCTGGCCATGTAGCCGGCGCCGAAACCGTTGTCAATGTTCACGACGGAGACGCCGCTGGCACAGGAGTTGAGCA
>CAMKEK010000190.1:0-3330 GCA_946411545.1 uncultured Clostridia bacterium | reverse complement strand
CATATAAAAACACCCCGGGGCTTTCACCCCAGGGTGCCATAAGAGAGCTTATCTTACTTTACGGTGCAGTACATGAAGTACTTGTATCCGAGCGGGTTGGAGAAGAAGCCGTCCACGTCCTTGTTCAGCATGAACAGGTCGGTGTAGAAGTACAGCGGGCAGATGCAGCCGGTGCTCATGAGGAGGTCCTCGGCGCGGTGCATGAGCTCATAGCGAACTTCGTTGTCGGTGCAGCCCTTGATGGCCTTGATGAGAACATCATAGGTCTCGGCCCAGGTGCCGTTCTCCACCTTGACGTCCAGACCGAGGTCGGTCAGATCCAGGCTGTAGGCGGCGACATCCTTGTGCGCGCCCTTGCCGAACTGGACATCGTTGTTGCCGGAAGCGGTGGTCCACATATCCAGGAAGCAGATCGGATCGTTGTAGTCCGCGAGCCAGCCGTTGCGGGCGATGGAATAGTCGCCGTTCTTACGGGTGTTCAGGAAGGTGGCCCACTCCTGGTTCTCGAGGTTCATGGTGATGCCGATGCCGGCCAAGGCGCTCTGCAGGTACTCACCGATGGCCTTGTGGCCTTCAGAGGTGTTGTAGAGGTAGGTCAGGGTCGGGAAGCCGGAGAACTGGCCGGTGGTCTCGTCGTAGTCGTAGTACTTCTTCAGGATTTCGATGGCCTGGGCGAAGTTGTCCTCCAGAGCATCGGCGGACACGTTGTAGTAACCGTCATAGTCCTCGCTGGAGCCGGCAGTCTGATAGAACTGGGTTCCGTCGGGGTTGGTCATACCCATGGCGACGAAGGAGGAAGCGGGAACCTGGCCGCCCTGGGCGATGTCTTCGACGATGTAGTTGCGGTCGAAGATCAGGCTGATGGCGTTGCGGATCTCGGCTCTGGCGTTCTCGGCGTCAACACCCTCAAGCTCGCTGCCCTCGGGAAGGATCTCTTCGTTGACGTTCCAGCAGACATAGTAGGTGCCGATCTGGCCTTCGACCTTGAACTCATCGGGGTACTCGGCCTTCAGGGAAGCGATCTCGTTGGTGGGAACATCGTCGATCAGCTGCCAGGTGCCGTTCTTGAAGTTGGACAGCTGGTTGTTGGCATCGTCAGACAGATAGAACTCGATCTTGTCCATGAGGACCTTGTCGGCATCGACATAATTCGGATTCTTCTCCAGGGTGATCAGGCTGTTGTGGTTCCAGCCGGTCATGGTGTAGGCACCGTTGCAGACATAGGTGGAGGGATCGGTGGCCCAGCCTTCGTTGGAGACGACATCCTCGCGCACGGGGAAGTAGGTCGGGAAGGCCAGCAGCTCGTTCCAGTAGGAAACGGCATTGGCCAGGGTGACCTCGAGGGTCTTGTCGTCAACAGCCTTGACGTTCAGCTGGGCACCCTCGGGAGGCTCTTCGGCCCAGACATCGTCGTAACCGTCGATCACTTCGAACATGTAGCCGTAGTCGGCGCCCAGTTCGACGGAGGCGGCGCGCTGCCAGGCAAAGGCGAAGTCGGCGGCGGTGACGTCTTTGCCGTCGGACCACTTCATGCCGTCGCGCAGGGTGTAGGTGTAGGTCACGGTGCCGTCTTCGTTCTCAACGCCTTCCACCAGCTCGGTGGCGGCATCGGGGACGATGACGAGGGCGCCGCTGTCATCCTGGGCCCACTTGGCAAGGCCGGAGAACAGGTGGCTGACGAGGGTTGCGCCGTCGACAGCGGAGTTCAGAGCCGGGTCAAGGGTGTCGGGCTCGGAGGCGAGACAGACAGCGATGGAGCTGGCGCCGGCTTCGGCGGCAGGCTCTTCGGCAGCAGCTTCTTCCGCAGCGGGAGCTTCTTCAGCAGCCTCTTCTTTCTCAGCGGGAGCAGCTTCTTCGGCAGGAGCCTCCTCAGCGGGGGCAGCTTCCTCAGCAGGAGCTTCCTCGGCGGCGGGAGCTTCTTCCGCGGGGGTCTCTTCGGCGGGAGCCTCGGTGGCCGCAGGAGCTTCCGATGCCTTGGGGGCGGTGGTTCCGCCGCAGGCCGCCAGGGCAAACACCATGGCGAGAGCGAGGACCAGTGCAAGGATCTTCTTCATTTTGCAGGTTTCCTTTCAGTGTATATTTTCAAACGGCGTACCGGAATCCGGCGGCCGGTTGAATACGGGGTTTAAATCTGGCTGCAGGCCGCGAAGTGGCCGGGGGCAACTTCCTTGAACTCCGGCATGGCCTCGGCGCAGGCCGCGGTGGCCTGGGGGCAGCGGGTTCGGAAGGGGCAGCCCGAGGGGGCATTCAGCGGGCTCGGGATATCGCCGGAGAGGACAATGCGCTTGTTGGCGCGGGCGACCTTCGGATCCGGCTGGGGCACGGCGGACATCAGGGACTTGGTATAGGGATGCACCGGGTGCTCGTAGATCTCCTTGGCATCCGCCAGCTCCACCATTTTCCCGAGGTACATGACGGCAATGCGGTCGGAGATGTGACGGACCACCAGGATGTCATGGGCGATGAAGAGATAGGTCAGGCCCATCTCGTCCTGCAGCTCGTCAAACATGTTGATGACCTGGGCCTGGATGGAGACGTCCAGGGCCGAGACCGGTTCGTCGCAGACGATGAACTTCGGATTCAGGGCCAGGGCGCGGGCAATGCCGATGCGCTGGCGCTGGCCGCCGGAGAACTCGTGGGCATAGCGGGATGCATGCTCGCTGTTGAGGCCCACGCGGTCCATCAGCTCCAGAATCCGCTGCTCACGCTCGACCTTGTTCTGGTACATCTTATGAATGTCCAGCGGCTCGCCGATGATGTCCGAGACGGTCATGCGGGGGTTCAGCGAGGAATAGGGGTCCTGGAACACCATGGTGGCCTTCCGGCGGAATTCGTTGATATCCGCCTTGGTGCGAATGGGCTTTCCCTCAAAGCGGACCTCACCGTCGGTAGGCTTGTACAGATGCAGGAGCGTGCGCCCGACGGTCGTCTTGCCGCAGCCGGACTCGCCCACCAGGCCCAGGGTCTCGCCGCGGCGGATGTTGAAGGACACATCGTCCACGGCCTTGAGGGGTTTGGAGGCGAACATGCCGGTGCTGATCTGGAAGTACTCTTTCAGGTGGCTGACTTCGACCAGATTGTCATTTTTGGTTTCGCTCATGCTCTGTCACCGCCTTCCGTCGCATTCCCCGCGGCATCCGTACCGCTCTGTTCCTTTACGTTCATCCAGCAGCCCGCCATGTGGTCCTTGTTGATCTCCATCCGCTCACAGCGCTCACGCAGACAGATCTTCATGGCGTTGTCGCAGCGCGGGGCGAAGGGGCAGCCCTTGGGCATATTCAGCAGGTCGATGGGCGTGCCGGAGATGGGCCGAAGCTTCGTTCCGGCGGT
>CAMKEK010000189.1:0-3335 GCA_946411545.1 uncultured Clostridia bacterium | reverse complement strand
ATGGATATGATCCTGATCGGTGACATCATGCTTCTGATTCCGGGGATTGCCATGACCAACTCAATCCGGAACATGCTGGGCGGCAATACGATTTCCGGCGCGGTCCGGCTGCTGGAGAGCATGATCTGGGCGATTGCGCTGGCCGGCGGATTCATGACCGCCATGCTGATCGTCGAACTGACGATCTTATGAGGGAGGAAAGAAAATGAAACAGATTCTGATCCAGCTGGTGACGGCGTTCATCGGCTCCCTCGGATTCGGACTCCTCTTCGGCCTCCGGGTGAAGCATCTGTTCTGGGCCGCCTTCGGGGGCATGATTGCGTGGGGGATTTATCTCGGGGTCTACGCCCTGATTCCGGAACTGTTCCTGGCGAATCTCTGCGCGTCCGTCTTCGCCGTGACCTACGCGGAACTGATGGCACATCTTCGAAAATGCCCCGCGACCCTGTTCGTGGTGACGGGTGTTGTGCCGATGGTGCCGGGCGGCACGCTCTATCGTACGATGGACTTTGCCGTAAACGGGGATCTGGAAACGGCGGCGGTCTACGGACATAAAACCCTGATCGTCGCCCTCGCGATTGCGGCGGGGATCAGCTTTGTGACGGTGTGCCGCGAGCTCCGTACACCGAAAGCCTGATTCTGCTTATGCTTGCGTTTTAAAAGCGGAAAGGACGTGTTCACACATGATCAATCTGGAAACGATAAAAACAAGAAGAAGTGTCAGAACCTTCGACGGGAATCCGCTCTCTCCGGAAGATCTGGAAAAGATCCGGCGCTTTGCGGAGCAGATCCGGAACCCATACGACATCCCGGTGGAATTCATCCTGATGGATGCAAAGGAGAAAGGCCTCTCAAGCCCGGTCCTCACCGGAGAGACCATGTATGTGGCGGGCAGGGTGAGTAAGGTTCCGCATGCGGAGGAGGCCTTCGGCTTCGCGTTTGAGGAGCTGGTGCTCTACGCCTGGTCGCTTGGAATCGGCACCACATGGATCGGCGGGACCATGAAGCGTGAACTGTTTGAGAAAGCATGCGGTCTGAAGGAAGATCAGTTCATGCCCTGTGTGAGTCCCTTGGGCTATCCTGCACAGAAGATGTCCGTGCGGGAGACCCTGATGCGCAAGGGCGTCAAGGCAGAGACGCGGAAGGAAGCCGCAGAGCTCTTTTTCGACAAAAGCTTTTATATTCCGCTTCAGGAAACGAACCCGGTGACAGCGGAAGCCCTGGAGATGGTTCGTCTGGCCCCCTCGGCGGTGAACAGACAGCCCTGGCGCGTGGTCAGAACGGGAGAGAACTACCACTTCTATCTGAAGCATGACAAGGGCTATGTCAATGCGGCCACCGGCGACCTGCAGAAAGTGGATATGGGCATTGCGCTCTGTCATTTCGTGAACGGGACGGCAGGACGCTTATGCCTGACGGATCCCGGCATCCCGACAGAAGAGGGAACGGAATACATCGCCACCGTCTGCGTCGAACCGTAAAAAGCAGAAGGGGAAATCGAACCCTGCTGCAGATGCTGAAATGCCCGCGCGGAAACCGCACGGGTGTCATAAAACAGTTTGATAATGTTTTGCAGGAACGGTATGACTTTCGGGTCATGCCGTTCCTGTTTCATCAGTTCATCCATAGGGATAAAGCCCACGAAATCATAGCGGATACTGATGCGCTATCCCAAATTATATAATCAGAAAACATCAAAAACACAAAATAAAATAAATCAAAAACGTAAAGTACATGTTGACCTTACTACTTCCATAGCCTATAATGTAAATAAAAGAATCTCTCGTGGAGGTTTCATCATGGAATACTTGCCAAGAGTTGTTGACGATGAACTTGATTTACGCCTTGATGCCTTTGGGGCAACGTTGATTGTCGGGCCGAAGTGGTGCGGAAAAACTACAACAGGTGAGCAAAAAGCGAAAAGTATTTTGCGGATGCAGGATCCTGACAAGAGAGAAGGTTACCTGGCAACAGCTGGTACGAAACCCTCTCTGCTTTTGCGCGGCGAAAACCCGCGATTGATCGATGAGTGGCAAGTGGCTCCTGTTTTATGGGACGCAGTGCGTACTGCTGTAGACCAGCGGCAAGAGGAAGGGTTATTCATCCTCACGGGATCGACCTCCGTAGACAACAGCAAAATCATGCATTCCGGTACGGGCAGAATCTCTCGCATGAAAATGTATCCTATGAGCTTATTTGAATCGAGAGAATCGAATGGTGGAATATCATTAAAAGCAATGTTCAGCGATCCCAACTTGGATATTGATGGCGTTACATCGGCGCTGTCAATCGAAGAGCTGATCTTTTCCGCTTGCCGCGGCGGGTGGCCTGCTGCATTGCGCAGGAAAAGTGATGCAGCAAAGCTGATGATTGCAAAGGACTATCTCAATAACATCTGCGAATCAGACGTTTCTACGGTCGATGGCGTACAGAGAAATCCTGTCTGGACTAATATGATCCTCCGCTCTTATGCGCGTAATGTATCCACACTTGCGAAGAAAACAAATATCTTCAAAGATGTTTCCGCAAATGCTGACAGTATGACTGCTGTCACAATGGACAGCTATCTAAACGCATTGGAAAAGCTGTTTGTGATTGAGGATATCGATGCGTGGTGTCCCGCAATTCGTTCTGCAACGACGATCCGTTCCGGAAAGAAGCGTGAGTTCACGGATCCTTCCATTGCAGTAGCGGCAATGGGCCTGACACCCGATTATTTGCAGACAGACCTTAGAACTTTCGGTTTTATCTTTGAATGCCTTTGTATCCGAGATCTTAAAGTATATTCCCAGTCGCTTGGCGGAAAGATTTCCTACTATCATGATCGTTATGATCTGGAAGCAGATGCTGTTCTTCATCTGGACGATGGGCGGTATGCATTGATTGAGTTCAAGCTGGGGAGCAGAGAGATTGAAGATGGTGCAAATCATCTCCTCCAACTCAAGCAGCTTATAAAAAAATACAATGAAAAGGAAACTCAGGTTCCCTTGCGAGAGCCGGACCTGCTCATGGTCATTACCGGCGGAGAAATGGCTTATACCCGTGAAGACGGGGTGAAGATCGTCCCGATCGGAACGCTGCGGGATTAAACACCCGGCTAAACCGCGCGGGCATTTCAGAACAGGTATTTAGAAAAAAATCTAAATACCTGTTGACAAGGCACACGGACTGTGGTACCATCTATTTAGAAAAAATTCTAAATATCAATTGCTCCGAAAGAAAACTGCAGACCGGAAGGGAGGAAGCCGGATGGGCTTCAGTGAAACGATGAAGGCGCTTTCGGACCCGGCGCGCCGGGAGATCCTGAACATGCTCAAGAGCGGAAGCATGACGGC
>CAMKEK010000188.1:0-3338 GCA_946411545.1 uncultured Clostridia bacterium | reverse complement strand
TGCATCAGCGTCAGCTCACCGAGGCCATCAAGCGCGCCCGTCAGGTCGCTCTTCTGCCCTACGTGACCGACTGATTCTGTTTATGCAAAACGCCCTGCCTTTCGGCAGGGCGTTTTTTTATTTCACCGCTGAGTCACATGGCGGCATTGAAGCCGCGGCTGCAAAGCAGCCGTGATCACGAGACCTCTACCCCCCAGATCAGGACATCAAGCTGATCGTTCACGCTGAGTCGGTAAGTCGTCTGCTCCACCGGCGGGACGTCCGTCTCCCAGGCTCTGAGGTATCGGAAGGTCACACTGGTGATTCCCGGCTTCTCGCCGGAGATATGGAACCAGTGGGTCCCTCCGGCGCCGACAAGGTCTGATTCCATGCTCTGTGAAAAATACTCGTCGCGCAGGGAGACAATCGAAGGATCTTCAATCTCATAGGTCCAGGAATAGCCCGTTGTCGGATTGGACGGCAGATAAAGATCCACAACATTCGGAACATAGTCGCTCACTTTGGTCGCATCGGCTGTCATCCACGGCCCCTGAAAGGACGCGGCACCGATTGCGACGGCTGTGACGGCAACAATCAAAGCGGTCAATACTACCAGTTTTTTCATCTCATGTCTCCTTTCGGCGTCTTGCTTTTTGTTTCCATACGGAATGCTTCTTGCTCTCTGCGCTTTGCTGGGACTCAGAAGATGTTCTCTTCCCTGCTCTCCTTCAGTCTCCGGCGTACATATCGGAAGGCCGCGTTCTCCCCCTCGTTTTTTAAAACAAGAAGCATCTTCTCCAGCTCCGCAAGCGTATCCGGATGCATCATCAGATCCGGCAGTCCTTTCATCAGGTAATCATAGGGACTGGCATCGGTGTAATTCTCTTTCAGATACACTTTGCTGGCGGCAATCCGGTCACAGAACATCTCGGCCACATAGCGCATCGGCATTCTGTTTCCGGCATAAAAGACCCCGCCTTCCGGGTTCAACTGCCAGTCGATCCAATACTCAAAATGGTGCTTGTTCCGGCCTTTGTGATGAAGCCAGGCCAGTGACAGACCCGTTTCCGCCCGCTCGGCATCATTTGGGCTGCGATAGCCCTGATAGTACCGCGCCCCGCGCCAGAACTCTTCAGGAGAATATTTGCTCAGGTCATGTGTCAGCCCCTGTCGGATCAGTCCAAGCCGCAGGCAGTAACGGCAGACGAGGTGTCGGTGCTCCGTGATCGTACGGAAATGTGCAATCGGATGCATCATGCGCTCAAATCGTCCGGCAGCTCCGTCCGCGCATAATCAAGAACCCGTCGGACTTCCTCCCGGATGTCCTCGTAGCTCATGAAGAGATGTGCCTCAAACAGCTTTTTCTCTCCATCAAAAAAGCTGGGTACCGCATAATAGTCATACTGATCTGCCAGCTCCGGTTCCCGGGATTCTTCGATCATCCGGATCGGTACGTCCCGATATTCGGGATTCTCTGAATACAGCTCCTCCAGCGCTCTGCGTGCTTTTGCGCAGTAGCCGCAGTCATCGAGATAAAACATGGTAAGCTGTTTCATCACCCGTTTTCCCCCTTTCCGTCATCATCCTTGTTATTTTACAATACTTTTGGCTGCATGGCAAGAGTCTTTCTTGCCGCGTGATTCTCTGCAGCTTTCCTTGCCCTCTTTTCCATTCTCACCCATATCGCGCAAAAAGCACGTCCCGGTTCACGAGACGTGCTTTTCAATATTTTACGGATCAGGTTTCCGTCCGGAGGACTTACTTCTTCTCCTGGTCGAAGGTCTTCTTGGCCTCATCCCAGCCGGCCTTCAGGCTCTTGAAGGCGACGGCGGCGAAGTCCTTGAGTTCGGCGCTGGCGTCAACGGCAACGGCGGAGAGCTTGTCGGTGGCTTCCTTCAGCGCGGCCTTGGCGGCCTCGACCTTGGCGTTGACCTCTTCCTCGGCGGCCTTCACTTCGGCTGCCTTCTCCTCTTCTTCCTTGATCGCGGCCTGAGCAGCGGCGAGGCGGGCGATGGGGACACGGAACGGGCTGCAGGAGACGTAATCCAGACCGGCCTTGTGGAAGAACTCCACAGAGCTGGGGTCGCCGCCGTGCTCGCCGCAGACGCCGAGGTGCAGGTCCGGACGGGTGGCGCGGCCCAGGGTGGCGGCCATCTTCACGAGCTTGCCGACACCGATCTGGTCGACGCGCGCAAACGGATCGCTCTCATAGATCTTGTGCTCGTAGTAGGCGGGCAGGAACTTGCCGGCGTCGTCACGGCTGAAGCCGAAGGTCATCTGGGTCAGGTCGTTGGTGCCGAAGGAGAAGAACTGGGCTTCCTTCGCGATCTCATCCGCGGTCAGCGCGGCACGCGGGATCTCGATCATGGTGCCGACCAGATACTTGAGGTCGGAGCCGGACTCGGCAATCAGCTTGTCGGCGGCCGCGACAACGACGTCCTTGACGAACTTGAGTTCCTTGACTTCACCCACCAGCGGGATCATAATCTCGGGGCGCAGGTTCCAGTCGGGATGGCGCGCGGAGACAACCAGAGCGGCCTTGATGACGGCACGGGTCTGCATTTCGGCGATCTCCGGATAGGAAACGGCCAGGCGGCAGCCGCGGTGGCCCATCATCGGGTTAAACTCATGCAGGTTGTAGATCACGTTCTTGATCTGTTCCACGGTCTTGCCTTCGGCCTCGGCGAGGGCGGCGATGTCCTCTTCCTCGGTCGGGACGAACTCATGCAGAGGGGGATCAAGGAAACGGATGGTGACAGGATAGCCCTTCATGGCCTCATAGATGCCCTCAAAGTCTTCCTGCTGCATCGGCTCGAGCTTGTTCAGGGCGGCGATGCGCTCTTCCTTCGTATCGGCGCAGATCATCTCACGGAAAGGTCCGATGCGGTCGGCGTTGAAGAACATGTGCTCGGTACGGGTCAGGCCGATGCCGTGGGCGCCCAGCTCAACGGCCTTGGCGGCGTCGTGCGGGTTATCGGCGTTGGTGCGGACTTCCAGGCGGCGATACTTGTCGGCCCAGCTCATGATACGGCCGAACTCACCGGCGATGGTGGCGTCAACCGTCGGAATGATGCCGTCATAGATGTTGCCGGTGGAACCGTCGATGGAGATGCTGTCTCCTTCGTGATAGGTCTTGCCTGCCAGGGTGAACTGCTTGGCTTCCTCGTCCATCAGGATCTCGCCGCAGCCGGAAACGCAGCACTTGCCCATGCCGCGGGCGACAACCGCCGCGTGGCTGGTCATACCGCCGCGGACCGTCAGGATGCCCTGTGCCGCAGCCATGCCTTCGATGTCTTCGGGGCTCGTCTCGAGACGGACCAGAACGACCTTTTCCTTGCGGGCGGCCCAGGCCTTGGCAT
>CAMKEK010000187.1:0-3338 GCA_946411545.1 uncultured Clostridia bacterium | reverse complement strand
TTGACCTCAGCTGTGGGTTTCGTTTTTCTTCGGTTTTCGGCAGACCGCGTTCGGTCTCTCCGTTCAATCCTTCTTCTCGTTTCCGATCATCAGCTGTCCGAGGCTCAGGCCTTCGTCGTTGCAGGAGACCCGCCTGTGGTGATACACCTTCAGACCGCGTGCGCGCAGCCGGTCCGGAAGGCGCCGCATCACGTACTGATTCTGAAAGCTCCCGCCGGAGAGGACGACCTGACGGATTCCCGTTTCCTCTGCCGCTTCCGCCGCCTGTTCGGCCGCCATCTCGATCAGCGTGTTCATGAATTTCGCCGCGAGAACCGGCACCGCGGTTCCCCGCTGCCTTTCCGAGGCCATCGCCCGAATCACCGGCCGCCAGTCGAAGCGAAGCAGGCCCTTTTCCTTTTCATCCGGCAGGAAGCCCAGCGGGAAACACTCCCCGCTCTCGCCCGCCGCGGCTTCCAGCAGGATTGCCGCCTGCCCTTCATAATTGCAGACTTCCTTGATCCCGAGGATCGCGGCCGCTCCGTCAAAGAGGCGCCCCATCCCGGAGGAGAGCGGGCAGTTCAGTCCGGCCGCCAGCTGCTTTTCCAGCCTCGGGGCATCCGGGATGCCGTCCGCCTCGCAGCCCGCGGCCTGCAGCAGGGCGAAGGACACGCGGTACGGCTCCTTCACGGCCCGGTCGCCGCCGATGAGCGGGATGGGCAGGATGCTTCCAAGCCGCCGAAACCCGGTGTAATCTCCGACCAGGCATTCCGCTCCCCAGCTGGTTCCGTCGGTGCCGAGGCCCGTCCCGTCCCAGATCAGCCCGATGCAGGGGCCGGTCAGTCCGTTGTCCGCCATGCAGGAGGCCATGTGGGCATGATGGTGCTGCACCTGCCGGAGCGGGATCTGTTCCCGTTCCGACCGCTCCTGAGCATAGCGGGTGGAGAGATAGTCCGGATGCAGGTCGCAGACAAGTAGCTCCGGGTAGATGTCAAAAAGCCGCTCAAAGTGGCGGATCTGCTTTTCATAGTGTTCCAGGGTCTCCAGGTTTTTGAGGTCCCCGATATGCTGGCTGAGGAAGGCGTGCTCGCCCTTGGCCGCACAGAAACTGGCCTTCTGTTCCGCGCCGCAGGCAAGAAGATGCCTCTCCAGCTGCGGTACCGTCACAGGCTGGGGCACATACCCGCGGGACCGCCGTGCAAAGTATTCATGCCCGTCCAGGACCCAGCAGAGCGAGTCGTCGCAGCGGGTCTGGATCACGCGGTTATGCAGCAGGAAGCCGTCCGCAATCCCCCGCAGCGCTTCTACCGCCTCTTCGTTGTCCTTCTGGATCGGGGTATCGGAGAGATTGGCGCTCGTCATGATGAGCATGTCGATGTCGTCCCCGAACAGCAGCACATGCAGCGGCGTGTAAGGGAGCATCACCCCGATATACCCGTTCTCACTGAGGTGATCATATCCGTCACAACGTTTCCGCAGCAGGACGATGGGTTTGCGGGCTCCGGTAAGGATTCTCTCCTCGGCTTCAGAGACCTCGCAGATCTTTCGCGCCGCTTCCGCATCGCGGCACATGACGGCAAAGGGCTTTTCGTCGCGCTGCTTTCTTCGCCGCAGCTCCGCGGCGATGGCCGGCTCGTCACAGCGGCAGGCCAGATGAAAGCCGCCGAGGCCCTTCACCGCGAGGATTTTTCCGGCTTTCAGCGCGTTTCTCGCAAGTTCAATCGCATTGCCCGGCACGGCGCAGCCCGCCGCGTCCAGATACGCGACCTCCGGTCCGCACACCGGACAGCAGTCCGGCTGGGCGTGATAGCGGCGGTTTTCAATGTCGTGATACTCTCTTTCACAGTCCGGGCACATCGGGAAGGCCTTCATGGAGGTCTTCGGCCGGTCATAGGGCACGTCCTCGATGATCGTGAAGCGCGGTCCGCAGTTGGTACAGTTGATAAAGGGGTAGCGATACCGGCGGTCGGCCGGATCCTTCAGTTCTCGAAGGCAGTCTCCGCAGATCGAGATATCCGGCGAGATGAGGGTGTTTCGCTCATTCTGCCGCTCACTGCCGATGATGGTAAAGGCCTCGAAGCCTTTGCCCGGAATCTCCCGGCTTGTAATGGATTCAATCACCGCAAGCGGCGGCGCCTCGGTCGGCAGATCGGCAAGGAAACGGCGGATAGACTCCTCCTCCCCTTCCAGCTCCATGGTCACCCCGGAGGAGGTGTTCCGGATCGTCCCTTTCAGCCCGCGTTCACGCACCAGGCGGTGGATGAACGGCCGAAAGCCCACCCCCTGTACAATTCCTTTGATTTTGACTTCTGCAGCCTGCATACCCTTCCGTCCTCCGTGCCCAGATCCGGAGGTATTATACCACAGCTTTTCATACGGTGCCATAGAAGTCTGATTTCTTTCTGTCCCTTTGGGGTGAAATACGCGGAATCGGCCGATTCTGTATAAAAGAATACGCCCGCGGTCCGAAGACCGCGGGCGCCCTCTCAAGGGATTATATGACGCATCTTGAAAGGTTTACTCTGTTTTCTTTTCTCCGCTTGCGGCGATGACCCAGAAGATCACCAGCAGTGCAACCGCAACGATGTACCAGATCGCCTTGCTGCCGCCGAAGAAGTCCATCATCTGGCCGGCCAGAACGAAGGCCATCACGATGGGAACGACAAACTTCACGCAGATCCGATAGAAGGCTTTGAAGCCCTGGGACGGGTCGCCGTGGGCAACTTCGTCCAGAACCAGGCCCGGTCCCTTCTCCCAGCCGATCATCAGGGCCATCAGCATGGCGCCGAGAGGCATCGCGATACCTTCAGACCAGCAGTCCATGAAGTCGAGGAAGCAATCCAGGAACACCGGAGGAGCACTGATGCCGAGGAGGCTGGCCGGGCTGAAGTTGGAGCCCAGGCCGTCGGCCGCGACAACAACCGCCTCGATGAGGATGAGCAGGGAGACGATGAGCACGTTGCGCTGACGGGTGTCGGTCTCGCCCTTGGCAAGATCCTTGTCGATCCAGTGGGCGGCGATGGTCTCCATCAGGGAGATGGCGGAGGAAATGGCCGCGATCAGAACGAGGACATAGAAGATGACGCCGAAGAGAGGACCGACCTTGCCCATGTTGGAGAACACGTCCTGCAGGGTGACGAAGAGCAGGTTCGGGCCGCTAAGCTTGATCTGTCCGACCGGAGTGCCGTTGGCAATTCCGTTGGCGACGGCCGCGGGGATAACGGCGATACCGGCCATCAGCGCGATGAGCGTATCGGAAGCCACGATGATGACGGAGTTCTTAACCAGGTTCTCTTCCTTGCTGAGGTAGGAGCCGTAGGTCAGGATGGCGCCCATGGCCAGGGACAGGGAGAAGAACA
>CAMKEK010000186.1:0-3342 GCA_946411545.1 uncultured Clostridia bacterium | reverse complement strand
CCACCATCATGTACTTGGTTACCCGCTCCAGGCCGCCCTGCAGGTCAAAGCTCAGCACGCCGAAGCCAAGCACCACCGCGATGGCAAGATAGATCACGTTGACCCCGGGATTCGTAATCATGCCCACAAAGCCGAGATCGGCGCTCTTGCCGGTGACAAACTGTACAAAGTAGTACATCATCCAGCCGGTCACAACCGTGTAGAACGCCATCAGGGCAAGGTTTCCGACCAGGGCCAGGTATCCGTGGATATGCCACTTCTGCCCCGGTTTTTCCAGTTTTTGATACATCCGGACCGGGCTTGCCTGGGAGGCTCTTCCCATGGCAAATTCCATGGTCATCGCCGGCAGGCCGAGCAGCAGCAGGCAAAGCACATAAACCAGCACGAAACCGCCGCCGCCGTACTGACCGGTCATCCACGGAAACTTCCATACGTTTCCGCAGCCGATCGCACAGCCCGCGCTGAGCAGAAGGAAGCCAAGACGGCTGCCGAGTTTTTCTCTTTCCTGATTCATAATCGCACATCCTTTCTTTTGACCGTTATGATCAGTTTGGTTTTATTATACCAATCCTTCATAAAAAATCAATAAAAAGTTCACATCTGTTTCTCTATTTTCGGTCTTTTCCCGGCCGGTGCCCGAAACAGGAGGGAAGGTACGCTCCTCGAAGCATACCTTCCCTCCTGTTTCTATTATCTTTTCCGCTTATATTAATTCATTCCGTTCCGTGCCGGACGCTCTTCGCCCTTTCAGACCGCAACCAGTTCCGACTGCTCCGTCTCGGCTTTTTTCGTTCTGTGCTTCGGCAGGATTCCCGCCAGTGTCAGGAGCTCCGTTACCTCGGAGACCGGAACGATCTCGATCGCGTTTTTGACTTCATCCGGGACATCACGCAGGTCTTCCACGTTTTCCGCCGGAATGAAGACCTTCTTCACGCCGGCCCGGTGTGCCGCCAGCAGCTTTTCCGGAAGTCCCCCGATGGCCGTCACCGCGCCGCGCAGCGATACTTCGCCCGTCATGGCCCAGTCGGCAGGGAAGGCAACGCCGCTTACCAGCGAGGCGATGGCCGTCGTCATCGTGACGCCAGCGGACGGGCCGTCCTTGGGCGCCGCCCCTTCCGGCACATGGATGTGCAGGTCGTTGTCCTTGAAGAGCTTGGCCTTCTCCGGGAAGAGGCTCTTCACCAGGCTCACGGCGATCAGGGCGGATTCCTTCATGACATCGCCAAGCTTTCCCGTGGTCTGGATGTGTCCGCCGCCTTTGGTGAACAGCGATTCGATGTACAGGATCTCCCCGCCGACACTGGTCCAGGCCAGGCCCGTCACCACGCCCGGCTTCTGTTTCTCCGGGACATGGCTGTGCCGTACTGGACGCATATCCAAATCGTCCCGAAGCTGCTCCGGCGTCACGGAAAAGGCCGTCTGATCCTTCCCTGCCAGCGCCACCGCGGCACTGCGGCAGAGGGTGTCGATCCGCTTGCGCAGTCCGCGCACACCGGCCTCGCGGGTGTAGTCGGAGATCAGGGTGTTGATCACCTCGTCAGAGATCTCAATCTGCCCCGGTCCGATGCCCATGGCCTTCATCGCGGAAGGCAGCAAATGCTCCCGCGCGATGGAGAGCTTCTCGATGGGGGTATAGCCGTCGAAGGGAATCACCTCCATCCGGTTCAGAAGCGGCTCGGGAATCGTGTCGGTCGTGTTCGCCGTGCAGATGAACAGCACATCCGACAGGTCGTAAGGCACGTTCATGTAGTGATCCGTAAACGTGTCGTTCTGCTCCGGGTCCAGGACCTCCAGCAGAGCGCTGGCCGGGTCGCCGTTATAGGACGCAGAGAGCTTGTCCACTTCGTCCAGGACCACGACCGGATTCGACGCACCGCTTTTCTGAATGCCGTCCATGATTCTGCCCGGCATCGCGCCGATGTAGGTCCGCCGATGGCCGCGGATGTCCGCTTCGTCCCGGACACCGCCCAGACTCACGCGGACATATTCCCGCTTCAGGGCCTTTGCGATGCTTCGGCCGATGCTGGTCTTGCCGGTGCCCGGCGCGCCCACGAAGAGCAGGATGGAACCCGACTGCTCCCGCTTGAGGTTCATGACCGCAATCTGCTCGATCACGCGGCGCTTGACCTTTTTCAGGCCGTAGTGGTCCGCTTCCAGGACCTCCCGCGCCTCGTCCAGGTCGATGATCTCGGGCTCGGTCTTCTTCCAGTTCATCGAAGTGACAAAGTCCAGATAGTCATAGAGCATGCCGTACTCCGGCGACTTGTTTCCCTCCTGCTTCAGGCGGTTGAGCACCTTGGTCGCCTCCGCCCGGGCGGTCTCGTTCATGCCGGATTCCTCGATCTTCATCTCGAACTTCCGGATATCGGAAACCTGCTCCGGATGCATCTCGTCCAGCTCGCGCTGCAGGTACTCCAGCTGCTTCTTGATGGCGGATTCCTTATAAATATCCTGATATTCCTTCTGGTGGGCGGAGTTTGCGTCATTCGTTACCTTGGTCACCTCGAGGAACTCGTAGATCAGCTTCTCCATCAGCTCCGCCCGGCGCAGGGCGCTGTCCTCCGCCAGAATCTCATAGTATTCCTCATTGGTCGCCTTCATCCAGATGGAGAGCATTCCCGCCAGCGTCCCGAGCGAGTCCATGTGTTCCACATAGGCCGCCGCCGCGGCGCCCCACTGATACCCCTGGGAAAACTCCTTCACGGCCTCCTTCGCCTGGTGAAGCTTCTCTTCCGCCACGTCCTCGGCCATGTCCTGAATATCCGTCCGGCGGCTCGTCATCAGGGAGATCGAGCGGTCGCGGTTGATCATAACGCTTTCGATGTTCACTCTTGCCGTGGCGTGCACCACCGCATAGCCGTCATTGCTGATCTCCGAGACGGTCCCCAGCAGTCCGATCGGATAGAAGCTCTCCTCCGTCCGTTCGGCCTTGCTCTGGTCCTCGCGGGAAACGAGCAGAATCACCTTTTCATCAATGCCCACATTCCCGGCGAGGTAGCGGAACTGATCCCTGCGGAAATAGACGTCCGAATCCGGCGCAATCAGCTTTTCATATACCGGAATAACTGTCATATTAATCTTCCTCCATAGTAGGTTGGTTTTATTAGTTTACAGTATACTCAGGTCATTCCGGTCTTTCATGAATATATTGTTAATTGTTTTATATAAATCTTTTTGTAAATTATATTTCCTCTCGTCGGTTTTGCGTAAGAAAAAGGAAGGAAATAGTGCTTGACAAATGGGCAAAAAGGAGTATAATAACAGAGCTTGACGGGGTGTAGCGCAGCTGGTAGCGCGCTTGGTTCGGGACCAAGAGGCCCGGAGTTCAAATCTCCGCACTCC
>CAMKEK010000185.1:0-3348 GCA_946411545.1 uncultured Clostridia bacterium | reverse complement strand
AATTCTATATATAATCTATATATAATAAGACAAAATAAGACAAAGTGACAGGGCACTGAGAGACAGAATATCCGCCCGGTTTCCGACCCGAAAAATCTGTTTTACGGTGAAACGAATTTGATAAAGGAAGGGAAAACGATGCAGTACAATTTTGATGAGATCATTGACCGCAGAAACACCAACGCCCTCAACACCGACGGCTTCCGGGGCTACATCTTCCACGCGGGTCCTGAAAAGGTTTTCCCCTTCAAGGATGAGGAGTTCGTCCGCATGTGGGTTGCGGACATGGAGTTTGCCTGCTGCCCCGCCATCTGCGACGCCATCAAAGAGCGCGTGGACAAGCGCATCTTCGGCTACACCATGATGTTCGACGACGCCTACTACAAGGCCTTCAGCGGCTGGTGCGAAAAGCGCTACGGCTGGAGCTTCAAACAGGAGGAGCTCTGTTTCTCTCCCGGCATCATTCCGGCCCTTTATCAGCTGGTGGAGGACCTGATCGGTGAGGGCGAGACCTTCGTCATCACCACGCCGTCCTACGGCTACTTCCTTCATGCGGCGGAGTACAACAATGTGCCGGTTCTCTGCTCCGATCTGATCAATACCGAGGACGGCTGGACCATCGACTTTGACGATCTTGAAAAGAAATGCGCCGACCCACGCGTCAAAATGCTGCTCTGGTGCAACCCCCACAACCCCACCGGACGGATCTGGACAGAAGAGGAGCTGAAGCGGGTGGCGGAGATCGTGGAGAAGCACGACCTCTGGCTCGTTTCCGACGAGATCCACTGCGACCTGATCCGTCAGGGCCTCTGCCACATTCCGATGGGAAAAATCATGCCGGATTACAAAAAGCTCATCACCTGCATGTCTGCAAGCAAAACCTTCAATATGGCGGGACTGATGTTCTCGGATATCATCATCCGGGACCAGGCCGAGAGGGAACACTTCAACGGCCGTGACAAGATTGCCGGCATGCTGAACCCCCTGTCGATTGTCGCGCACCAGGCGGCTTATGAGCAGGGCGAAGAGTGGCTCGATCAGCTCAAGGCTTATCTCGACGGAAACTTCAGGTATGTCGCGGACTTCCTTGCAAAGCGTCTGCCGGATGCCGGGTTCCGCATCCCCGAGGCGACCTATCTCGCCTGGGTGGACCTGTCGAAATGCCTGCCCGATGTGGAAGACCTGCCCGGTTTCTTTGCCAATGAGGCGGGCGTTCTGCTGGAGGGCGGAAACAGTCTTTTTGTGGGGAATGCCGAGGGCTTTGTCCGTCTTAACCTTGCCATGCCGCGCAGCATCCTTGAGACCGGCATGGAGCGCATTGCCGATTCCGTCGAGCGCCACGGCAAAGGCCTCTGCTGATCAGCGCGGCATAATGCCAGGGCCTTGTCAGGGCTGCGCGAATTCATGGCAGGCCCGGAAAAAATCTGTGGCCTTTGAGGCCAAACGTGTGTATAATATTCATTTGAAAAGCATATGGACAAACCGGCAAACGAAACCGGAAGCCGGGTGAAAACAAAAGGGAGGAATTGTGGAATGAAAAAAGCCATAGCGATTCTGGCTGTGATCATACTGTGCGTGACCCTTTGCGGGACTGCCTTTGCGGATGACAGCTGGACCATCTTTGTGTATCTCTGCGGAGCGGATCTGGAAAGTGAAGGTTCTTTGGCAACCGACAATATGCAGGAAATGATCGATGCATCCAAGGTTTCCAACGTTCGCTTTGTTGTGCAGACCGGCGGTGCGGCGGAATGGCATAACGGCGCTTCGGCCAATGAGCTGGACCGCTTTGAGGTCGTCGGAGGTGCCAGCACGATTGTCGACAGGCAGCCTCAGGCGAGTATGGGAGACTCTGCAACACTGGAAGGGTTCCTCCGCTGGGGCCTCGCGGCGTATCCCTCCGCCCATGTCGGCCTGGTTTTCTGGGATCATGGCAGCGGCAGCATCAACGGCGTCTGCTTTGATGAGCTTTCGGACAATGACAGTCTCACGCTGCGGGACATCGACAAGGCGCTCAGCAATGTTCAGGGGGCCCTGCCGGGCGGTTTTGACTTCATCGGCTTTGACGCCTGCCTGATGGGTACCCTTGAGAGCGCTTCCATTCTTGCTCCCTATGCGAAATACATGATCGGTTCCCAGGAGGTCGAGCCCGGCTCGGGCTGGGATTATGCGGTGATCGGAAGCTGTCTGGCTGCGGATCCTTCCGCGGACATGGTCACGCTGGGCAAAGCGATCTGTGACGGATTCTATCAGATGTGTGTCGAGAATGAATGCGGGAATTCGTCCACGCTTGCGCTTACGGATCTGAGCAAAATAGAGGCGCTCCGCGCTGCCTTTGAACTCTATGCCCAGGATCTTTATCAGGCGACAGAGGACGAGGCCAATTTCGTCCCGATTGTCCGTGCCATTATTTCCGCAGACAACTTCGGCGGCAACAACCGCAGCGAGGGCTACACCAACATGGTTGACCTCGGCGGCCTGATTGACGCCGGAATCGCCTGGTCCCCGAACGCAAAGGCTGCCCGTGATGCGCTGGCTGATGCGACGGTTTATCAGGTGCGCGGGACGGATCATCAGCACTCAAGCGGACTTTCCGTTTATTATCCGCTGGAGGTACAGGGCTCCATGGAGCTTAAAATCTTCCGGGATGTCTGTGTCAGCACCCATTATCTGGCCCTGGTTGATAAAATCGCTTACGGGTTTGCCAACGGAGGCAGCTGGGCCGGGTACAGTGAAAATACACCGTGGGACTGGGACAGCATGGTGCCGGATTCCGGGCAGAGCACGGTGATCAGCTTCCAGCAGGAACCTGCCCTTGATGAAAACGGCCGCTATTACTTCGTGCTTTCGGAGCAGGGACTCTATAATACCGCCTCGGTGGAAGCAAAGGTCTATATGCTCTCGGCCGATGAGCAGGACTATATCTCTTTGGGTTATACCAGCGACGTGCTGGCAGACTGGGCTACCGGAGTGATCGAGGATGATTTCGACGGCTACTGGTTCTCCCTGCCGGATGGCCAGAACCTCAGCGCCAATTATGTGGATGAAGGCGACGGCTATGATCTCTTTACCAGCCCGGTCAACGTCAACGGAGAGGACACGAACCTTCGCTTCGCCTGGTACTTTGATACGGGTGAGATCCAGATTCTGGATCTCTGGGACGGTGTCGGTGAAAACGGCATTGCTGCCCGTTCTGAGACTTCCCTGAAGCCCGGTGACCGGATTGTTCCCCGCTTTGACGCGATCAATCCGGAAACATACGAAGAGACGGAGTATACCGGAGAGGAATATGTCTGGGGAGCGGGAGATAACGTCACATTCGGACCGCTTCCGGATGGGGCTTATCTGTAT
>CAMKEK010000184.1:0-3369 GCA_946411545.1 uncultured Clostridia bacterium | reverse complement strand
GGAATGGGAATCAGCTGCAGAACCATAAAGGTCAGGCTGAACACCACACCGATCCATGCCATGCCCTTCAGAAAGGCGGTACCGTCGCCGTTTTTCCTTGCGGTGATCAGGGTGCTGGCACAGGTGAAAAAATACCCGATGCTGGCGCCGATGGCGCTCATATCCACGAACCAGCCCAATGCTTCCCGGCCGAGAATCGGCCCGCTCAGGCTGATTAGCACACAGAAGAGGATGGCATTTCTCGGCGTTCCGTATTTTCCGTCCACCGCAGAGAACCACTTCGGAAGATAGCCTTCCCGGCTCATAGAGTACATCAGCCGCGAAGAGGCCAGATAGAAGCCCATGATTCCGGACAGTACCGCACAGCTGACCCCGAGGCCGATCAGAACCTTACCGAAGCCGCCGAGCAGTTCCTCTGCCGCGACAAGCAGCACCCATTCGCCGGCCATCACGCGGTCCGGCCAGTTTTCCAGAGCTGCCGCGGCAACCGTATTGTTGCTGACATACACAAAGCAGCCGAACACAATGGCGATGATCATGATGAAACTGACTTTCCGGAAGCTGAAGTTAAACTCTTCTGCCGCCTGTGGGATCGCGTCAAAGCCGACGTAGGCCCAGGGTGCAATGGCAAAGGTGGCGAGGATGGCGCCCGCAATTCCGGCGCCTCCCGTATGGGCATAGGTCCCGATTTCCGCGGTGCCGGCGCCGGCGGCAACGGCCGCGGCTTTATCGAAGCCCCAGATCGGCTCCATGTTGATGCCCTTCGCCTTGGAACTGAGCAGAGCGGAGACACACAGCACAAAGACACAGGTCACAAGAAGACTGCTCAGGACGGTCTGAACAATGCCGGCCTTCTTGACCCCGATCACATTCAGCCAGCCGAACAGAACCAGGATCAGCATGGACAGAAGCATCTCACCGGCGTAGATTTCAAATCCGGCGATGCTGTAGTGAAAACCGAATTTCAAACAGTCGGCGGTCCCGTCCAGACCGTCCACAATCAAGCCGATTGCGGTGCTGTTCATGGGGACGTTTGTCAGATAGGCCACGACCAGAAACCAGCCGCAGAGGAAAGCCATCCTCTTTCCGAAGCAGTTTTTGGCAAAGGAGAATTCCCCACCGGCCGAGGGGTATTTCGGCACCATGTAGGCGTAGGAAAACGCGATGACAATCATGACCAGCGCCCCGAGAACCATGGCGATCGCCGTTCCGGCCACGCCGGAGTTCGGGAGGAATTTTTTACCCGGATTGATGAAGGAACCCCAGCCGATCACACAGCCGAAGGCAATCGCCCAGACATGCATGGGAGAGAGCTGGCGCCGAAGGTTGTTGTTTTCCATGGTTTTCTCCTTTATACGTCGTAGGTTCTGTCAATCGCCTTCAGTTCGCGGAAGGTGTCGATCTCGATGATGTCCTGCGGCAGACACTCCCGCAGTTCAACGGTGTAGTGGTCTTTCCTGTATACGAGGGGAACCTGCTCCCAGTAGCGCTCCTTGCCGCCGGGCGTGGCGAAGACATCCGCGATGTCGGCGGAGAGACGGCGCCCGTCCGCGTCGTTCCAGTAGGAGATCCCGACCATCTGCCAGATGTTGTCTCCCTCGCCGCCGACGGATTCCTTCGTGATGATGCCGTCCGTGACCTCCAGGCACCAGTCGTCGGTGCGCTCGGTCTTAAATCCGAGGAAATCGGAGCGGTAATGGTATTTCTTCAGGATTCTGGGGTTATAGAGAAGAAGATCCGCTTCAAACACATACGCATTGGAAAGAAGGTAGCGGGCAACCAGAGCAGAGGAAATGTTATTTGCTTCATTGTACAGCGGATTCTCCAGGAACTTGATCATGGGATACTTGTACAGAAGCTGATCAAACTGCTCGGCAAGATAACCGCGAACAACGTAGATTTCTTCAATGCCAAGGGCCAGACAGGCATCCAGGAGCCCGTCAATGATTCGTGTTCCATGAACCCTTACCAGAGGCTTCGGGGTGTTGAGCGTGATGGGAACAAGCCGCGTTCCGAAACCGGCGGCGATGAAGATCGCCCTCCTGACCCGATAAGGCTCCAGCGCTGATTTGCCTTCCGCGGTAATGATGCCGTCCGAGACGAATCCCGCGTCGGAAAGCTCTTTCATGGTACGGTTGACCGTGCCGAGGGACAGGCCGGTTTTTTCCCGGATCCGGCGCTGGGAACAGGGGCCCTCCACGAGAAGTTCCAGAATATCAAACTGTTTTCGCGTTAATTCCATCATAAACATCCATCCTCTCTGAGACGAGAGGTATTATAACTGTTCCAAATTGGACTGTCAATTGAATTGTTTGGAACAAACAAAAAACAGTCTCTCTGCTTGAAGCAGAGAGACTGTTGATCAATCCGGCAGTAATGAAGGAGAATGACCGGAATCCGGATGTTCAATTTTCAACGGAATACAGGAGACGGCATTCATTGGAGTGATGGGTCGGTTCCGGGTCAAAAGATGCCGAGACTGCTCCAGGCGGACAGATCGAAGATGTCCTGTCCTTTGAGGGCGTACCAGCGATCCGGCAGAAAGGTATTCCCGTCGTTGTCCCACGGATCGCTGATGTCGGTATAAAAGATATGGTGTTCTTCCGCGGCCTTGGCGGCATCCGAGACGGGGTTGCCGGTAAAGGGGTTTACGGGCTCATCCACCAGACCCTCAAGGGCCAGAACCGGGGTATCCGCGTTGGTCATAAACCGGCTGTCGACATGGAAGCCCCGGCTGTCAAAATCCTTGACCATGAGCAGCGGATTGTAGCTCATGACATCCTGCGGATGATGCCAGGTGTTCCCGACCCAGTCGCCGAAAATCATATCCTCGAACTGCGCCATCCCATGGCCGTGATCCGCAACAAGGATGATCCGCGTGTTGTCATAAACACCCTGCTCCCGCAGAAAGTCAAACCAGTTTCCGAGCTGAAGAAAAGCAGCCATATTGCACTGGTAGTGCTTCATCGTATAAGGGATGTCGGCAAGCATGGTTCTTCCATCCAGGGTGAAGCGGTCTTCATGTTCCGCGTCATAAGCCGTATTGTCGACATACAGCGCCGGTTCATATTCCGGCTCTTTCAGGAGCATCACGTCGTGTGCGGTTCCGTTGTTGATGGCAAGGTAGGTATTCCGGCTGTCCTCGGTGATGGTCGAGATTTCCGGAAGCGCACAGAGCACGGAGTACGCGTTCATAAAGCTATCGTCCACGCCTTGGGAGAGCGACCGGCCGGAGACAAACTGGGTATGGCGCAGCATGCTGTCGAGATCCCGGGAGTTAAAATACTGTCCACCCTGATAGAGCCCGGCCTGCAGCACCAGGGGAGAAATCTTCATGATGCTGTAGCAGAAGAAGTTGCGGTTCCAGAT
>CAMKEK010000183.1:0-3370 GCA_946411545.1 uncultured Clostridia bacterium | reverse complement strand
ACTTTCGCCTGACGGAGGACGAACGCTGCCCCTTCCTGCAGCAGGACGGCCTCTGCGAGCTCATCTGTGCCTTCGGCGAGGATGCGCTGTGCGATATCTGCGCCCTGCATCCGCGCTTCTACGAGCTCGTCGGTTCTTATGAACTGGCAGGCCTCGGCCTGAGCTGTGAGGCGGTCTGTGCCCTGCTTCTGGCAGAGGAAGGGGAACTGACCCTCGGCTGTGAGGAGACGGGAGAGACACTTACCCTTTCGTCGCTGCTGAAGAGCCTGGGCTTTGATAATATAGAGGGGGCGCTGCGCTTTACCCCGGCGGAGGATTTTGACGGGCTGCTTCTGCACCTGGAAGGGACCGAAGCTATTGATGAAACCTGGACGGAAGAGCTTGGCAACGTGAGGAAAGCTCTGAAGAACGCTCCGGTGCCGGAACTCCCGACCGGACCGCGCTACGACCGCATGCTGCAGTACGTCGTCTACCGCGGCCTTGAGCACGCGGAGTCTGCCGGATGGCCGGCCGTGCTGCGCTATGCCCGGGAAGGCGTCAGCTTTGTCGCGCTGCAGGACGCGCTTTACGGGACGGATCCGGAGCACCTGCGGCGCTGGTCCGAGCAGATCGAATACAGCACGGAAAATGTGGATCTGCTCCTGAACGCGGTAAAATAGTCGGAGGAAAACTGAGCTTTCGCTTGACAGCTTCCCCCGAAGGTGCTAAATTGAACAGCGACAATATCTGCCGGCGTGGTGGAATGGTAGACACCAGGGACTTAAAATCCCTTGCAGTTTAGCTGCGTACCCGTTCGAGTCGGGCCGCCGGCACCAGATCTGAAACAGGAGATTGATACAATGTATCGATCTCCTGTTTCGGTTTTTTATGCTCGGAAAAGCCTAATGCCACAGGACTTTTGAAACGCGGGCGATTCATTTGAATAATCGAAAGCACAATATATGGCTTAAGGATTCGCTGAATTGCAGCCGAACTACCATTCCAGGACAGCTGTCATCCTATCATTGGACGGTGCGAAATCATAATCGTCAAGCTAATGCGACAGAGCAGGTGCACGACCATCATCTGAAAAATGGAAGTCGTGCGCCTGCTCTCATTTACCAGCCTTCGCGGAATAAAGCCGATTACTCGATATGTTCTAAGCGCGACTTTGGTTGTATGAAGCTTTGCCGGGAGTAATCGTTAACTGGCATTGCGATCAAAAGAATCAGAAACATCTGAATAGAGAAAAGCTGAATCTTGTGACAGAATTAAAGCCGTTTCCCATGTATGAGGCTGGGAAACGGCTTGAACAATTCAATCAATCCGCGAACAGCGGCGTGGACAGATAACGGTCGCCGGTATCCGGCAGCAGGGCAACGATGGTCTTGCCCTTGTTTTCCGGGCGCTTTGCCAGCCGGATCGCGGCCCAGACCGCGGCCCCTGAAGAGATACCGACCAGTACGCCCTCTTTCCGTCCGACCAGCTTGCCGGCAGCAAAAGCGTCCTCGTTCTCCACGGCGATAATCTCATCATACACGGCGGTGTTCAGCACGTCCGGGACAAAGCCCGCGCCGATGCCCTGGATCTTGTGGGCGCCTGCCGTCCCCTTTGAGAGGACCGGCGAAGCCGCAGGCTCTACCGCTACGACTTTTACGGCGGGATTCTGCTCCTTGAGGTATTCGCCCACGCCGGTGATCGTGCCGCCGGTCCCGACGCCCGCAACAAAGATATCCACCTTGCCGGCGGTGTCCGCCCAGATCTCCGGCCCGGTGGTGGCCTTGTGGATGGCGGGATTCGCCGGATTTACAAATTGGCCTGGGATGAAAGCATTGGGGATCTCTTTTGCCAGCTCATCTGCTTTGGCGATGGCGCCCTTCATGCCCTTGGAACCCTCGGTGAGCACCAGCTCCGCGCCATAGGCCTTCATCAGCTGGCGCCGTTCCACGCTCATGGTCTCGGGCATGACGATGATAATGCGGTAGCCGCGGGCCGCGGCGACGGAAGCAAGGCCGATGCCGGTGTTGCCGGATGTGGGCTCGATGATTACAGAGCCCGGCTTCAGCAGACCCTTCGCCTCGGCATCGTCGATCATGGCCTTGGCGATGCGGTCCTTGACGGAGCCCGCGGGGTTAAAGTACTCCAGCTTCGCGAGGACCGTGGCTTCCAGCTTCTCTTCTTTTTCGATATTGGTGAGCTCCAGCAGGGGCGTTTTTCCGATCAGCTGATCGGCGGATGTATAAATGTGAGACATGATAATTCCTCCTGATCAAAATATTTGATTTCTTGTGTTGGCGTATCAGGCTGGAATCTACATCGTTTTGTCAGAAGGTACATACGGATCATCTCCCGATCTAAGTTACAAAATAAACCCCTTTGTTCAATCAAAAACCGGAGAACCCATCAGGCTCTCCGGTTGAAGTCTATGCAGGCTCACAGAGGTCTAAATGGGTAAGGCAAAGCGCACACGCATCTCACAGCGCATGTCACAACACATCATGTGGTTGAAGCTCAGCTTAGGCATATTGGCCTCCAAAGAATCCAAAGAAATAACCTATCAAGATGATATGTTTATAGCACACATGAATTCACTTGTCAATACTTTTTTTCTTTCGCAGTGCTTGCCCGTTTTTCCGCACTCTCTTACAGTGCAAATTTTATCTGCATTTACCGAAAACAGAAATGAAGAGATGCATATGTGTTCTCTAATTGCAGTTTCTGCTTCTGCGGACATCCGTCAATATACGGTGACGATTTCGGTACCGGAGACGGGAAGAACCCGGATGGCAGCATCCATGCCGGCCGTGGCCTTGCGGGCACAGTCCAGGGCCAGGGAGGGGAGATTGTTTTCCTGACTCAGATGGGCCAGAAAAAAGTGCTTTGTTCCATGCTCGGCAAATCGGGCAATGGCCGCCGAAGCATCGACATTGGAAAGATGCCCGTGATCGGAGAGAATCCGCCGCTTCAGATGAACGGGATAGCGCCCGCAGCGCAGCATCTGCTCATCATGATTCGATTCAATCACGATGCAGTCACAGCCGAAGAGAAGCTCCATCGTGCTCTCCGGAATTACACCGAGGTCTGTGAGATATCCCAGACGGCAGCGCGCGGACTCGATGAGGAAACCGACGCTGCCCGGACAGTCGTGGGAAGTCCGGATGGCCGTGACCCGGATGCCGGGAAGGATTTCCACCTTCTCCGTATAGGGCAGAATGAGCGCACGGTCCAGCATCAGCGTATCTCTGGTCGTTCCGCTGGTGTAGATCGGCGCGGAAATCCGTTTCATACAGACATCCAGACCTTTTACATGGTCGGAATGGGAATGGCTGATCAGCACGGCATCAATGTCGTCCCAGCCGTAACCGTTTGCGCCCAGCGCGGCGGAGAGCGC
>CAMKEK010000182.1:0-3371 GCA_946411545.1 uncultured Clostridia bacterium | reverse complement strand
CTTATGAAAAAGCCAAAGAACAAGCTTCTGTATGACATCCTCGGCGTCGTATGCGGCCTGGCTGTCATTGCGACCGGCCTGGTCTGCGGTGAGTTTGACCGCCGTGCGGAAGCGGCGAACCGGCCGGCGGCCGGCACGGTGCTTGCCGTTGCGGAAGCCGAGCACACCGGAAAGGGTGTCGCCAAACAGGTCAAGACCATGTCGGGCGTGACGGTTCTGCACGCTGCCGACTGGGAAAAGGACTATCCCGAGATCTATGCCAGCTTCATGAAGAATCAGGAAAACGACGAGGTGACGGACTATCTGAAGGAGTATCCGCAGCTTGTCACCCTGTATGAGCCGTACGGCTTCTCCAAGTTCTACGGCAGTGCCAGAGGCCACTTCTATGACGTGGACGACATCCTGGAAACCGGACGTCCCCATGCGATGGCCCAATGCTGGACCTGCAAGACGCCGGACTTCACGAATCTTGTGAACGAGGTCGGACCGGAGGTCTACCAGTACGCCTTCGACGATGTGCGCGAGCTCGTACGGGAGGGCGTCAGCTGCTATACCTGCCACGCCAATGAGCCGGGCGACATCACCGTGACCCACACCTATATGTTCGAGGCCCTGGGACCGGACTTTGAGAAGGTTGCGGCGGCGAACCTGGCCTGCGGCCAGTGCCATGTGGAGTATTACTTCTATCCCGGTACGGGCGTGACAAGTCTGCCGCGCTTCGACCTGGAGAGCATGCATCCGGATGCCATCCTGAACTACTACAACAATGTCCTGGTGGACGAGAACGGACTCGGCTTTGCGGATTATACGAATCCGCGGACCGGTGTGCGCCAGATCAAGGTGCAGCATCCGGAGTTTGAGACCTTCCTGGGGAAGGGAAGCATCCACGGAAGCACCTATACCTGTGCCGACTGCCACATGGGCACGGTCTACGGCGAGAAGGGCGAAACTTATCCGAACCACTACCTGACAAGCCCGCTGGACAATCAGGGGCTGATTGACGCCGAATGCTCCAAGTGCCATCAGGATCTCGCCTCCGAGGTCCGTGCGCTGCAGGAGAAGGTCGACACCCGCACAACGGAGATCTCCGACCAGCTGGTAAACCTCACCGAGACCCTGGCCGCGGCGGTGGAGAGCGGGAAGTACACGGACGAAGAGCTGGATGCGATCCGTGCCGTTGCAAGGGATGCACAGTTCTATTGGGATTTCGTCTTCGTGGAGAACAGCGAAGGCGCCCACAACCCGAGCCTGACCAATGAGTGCCTGGACAAGGCCGAAGCCCTGACGAAGGAAGCGCTGGGCATGCTCACGACCTGACCGGGCCTGACGGCCTGACCGGTCGGCTTTGGACCTGACCGGCATGCGGAAGCCGGACCGATTTCCTTGAGGCTTGGCCTGACAGAATACCCCTTTTGAATTCAGATGAAAGTGCCCGCCGGGGACGGCGGGCGCTTTTCGATATGAGATACAGAAACAGAGGAAACGAATGAAAAAAGCGGTTCGATTCTTTCGCTCCATGCGCTTTGGGATCATCCTGCTGTGCCTGATCGCAATGCTCTCCGTGGTGGGGACGGCGATTCCCCAGGGAAGGGAGATCGCCTGGTACGCACAGACCTATCAAAGCTTTCACGGCACGCTTCTGATGCTGAAGCTCAACGACGTGTTCGGAAGCTGGTATTTCCAGCTCCTGCTGATCCTGCTCGGCCTGAACCTTACGCTCTGCTCCCTGGTGCGGATCCGCACGGTCTCCGCGGCAAAGGCGGGGGAGCGGGAAGCGCTGCGCCGCATGCCGCAGAGCTTCCAACTGGATAAAATGCAGCAGAAAGCCGTCCAAGAAGGACTTCGAGCGATGCGATGCAGGGAAGAGGCAGAAGGAGAGAGCCTGGTTTACAGCAAAAACGGCTTCGGACGCTATGGCAGTTTCATAACGCATCTTTCCATCCTGCTGACGATCATCTTTGGGGCGATGGCCCTGTACCTGCCGAAAACCGTTGACCGCTCCTGTTTGCCGGGGGAATCGGTCCAAATGGAGGACGGTACGGAGATCGCGGTGGAGAGCTTCCGGATCGAGAACTCGGAAGGGCGGCTGGATTTCACCAGCGAGCTGACCGTGAAGCTTCCGGACGGCCGTGAGAGCGGACTGCGGGAGATCAAGGTCAATCATCCGCTTTCCTTCGGCCCCTGGAAGGTGTACCAGCAGACCTACGGAACCGCCGGGAGCATCACGGTGAAAAACCTGGAGACCGGGCTGGATGACACGCTTACCCTGACAGATCTGGTGTTTCTCTCTCTGGACGGAGTGAACGGACTCTGGTATGAGGCGGTGTATCCGGATCTGATCCGGGATCCGAGCGGAAATGTGACCCTGATCACAAACACCTCGGGGAGCTATCCAAACCCGGTTTATCAGGTTCAGACCGCATCCGACGGCGTCTATACACCGATTCTTGCTTTTCCGGGGGAGGAACTGCAGGTCGGGAATCTGAGCTTTCGCTTTGAGGACCCGGTGGAATATCCCGGACTGCGGATAAAATATACCCCCGGCTTTATCAACGCCCTTCTGTGCGCCTCGTTCCTGCTGATGATCGCGGGTTTTGCGATCACCTTCTTCTGCCAGCCGGTGCTGGTCCGCCTGGACCCGGACGGCTGCGCGGTCGGAGGGCCGAAACCGGAGGGAATGCGGATCCGGATAGAGGAATGGGCGGAGGAAACCAAAGCAAAGGAGACAAGCGCATGAACATTCTGTTTTTCGGAAGTCTGGTCCTTTATTTTGTCGCAATGGCGCTGCAGTTCGCGACCCTTGCATTTAAGAAGGAAAAGCTTGGAAAAGCGGCCTGGATTGTTTTCCTTGCTGCTTTTGCAGCGCACACGCTCTATATCGTTGTGCGCGGGATCGCGGCAAAGAGACTCCCGCTGAGCAATCAGTTTGAGTTCGCAACGGGCTTTGCCTGGGGCGTGGGGCTGATGCTGCTGGTCCTGCGGACGCGGATGAAGGCGGAATGGCTGAGCGTGATCGCGATGCCGATGACCTTCCTCCTGCTGTCCTTCGCCGCGCTGCAGCCGAGGGAGATCACCGATCTGATGCCGGCGCTGCGCAGCGGCTGGTTCGGCTTCCATATCGGATCGGCCGTGATCTCCTATTCCGCATTTGTTGTGGCGGGCTGCATCGGGCTGCGCTATATCCTGCTGGACCGGAAAGGCCGGGAGGAGGACAGCTTCAAGCTGAAGCAGATGGACTGGCTGAGCTATCGGCTGGTGGCGCTGGGCGTGCTGATGCTGACGGTTACGATTCTGACCGGGGCGATCTGGGCCGAGCAGGCCTGGTCGGCCTTCTGGACCTGGGATCCGAAGGAGGTCTGGGCTCTGATCAC
>CAMKEK010000181.1:0-3381 GCA_946411545.1 uncultured Clostridia bacterium | reverse complement strand
CGCTCCATGACCCAGGGCCGCGGCTCCTTCTCCTGCAAGTTCATCCGCTATGAGGAGGCCCCCGGCAATGTCCAGCAGAAGGTGATCGAAGAAGCCAAAGCTTTGGCTGAACAGGAATGAGAGGCAGACTGACTGCAATTAAAAATATCGCCTGGGCACTGGCGATTGTTCTGTGTCTGCTCGCGATTTTCATCGGCCTGCTGTTTGCCGCCTTTACCCGGAACAGTGGAGAACAGTTTCGCGGAGGGGTGAAGCTGGGCAGCAAGCCGGTGCAGACCGAGAGCGCGGACGCCGCGGCAACACGGCCGGCTCAGATGAGCGACGGGTCGCTGCAGACGCTGCCGGAGACAGAGGACGCCGGCCAGGCTTATATCGACTCCCTGACCTTCCTGTGTGACAGCCCGTGGATCGGCCTGAAGAGCTACGGCATGCTGAACGGAGGCGAGAGCACCACCCAGGTGTGGACGTCCCCGTCCGGTGTTATGGCGGTGGCGGACATCGCGGACAGCCGGATTGTCTTCCCGAATGACGGCTCGATTGTTACCGCCGCCAATGCGGCCATGATTCTGCAGCCTCCGATTCTGGTGATTGCCCTCGGAAACGACGGAATTGCCAATATTGATCAGTTCGACTTTATAGAACGCTATGAGAGGCTGATCAAAAGTGTCCGCAGTGCAAGTCCCAACACCTGGATCCTGTGCCTGCCTCTGACCTCGGTCACGGTGGACTACAACGTCGGGGACGGACTGACCGCGGCAAAGTGCAACGAGGCCAACGGCTGGATCAAGACGGTGTGCGAGGAAACCGGCGCGTACTATGTCGATGCGGTCTCCTCGGTTCAGGATGTGAGCGGCCTGCTCCTTCAGGAGTATGCATCCGCAGACGGACGCACCCTCAACTCCACGGGTCTGAACGAGATCCTTCAGTATCTGCGCTATCACGCGGTACAGTAAGAAAGACGACCGACACAAATAACACATAACATTAAGAACGCCCGGAGGCCAGTCCTCCGGGCGTTTTGATGTAGAGAGCGTATTTTAGAGGGGTCGGAAATCACGGGTTTATTCGTCTCCGCGAAGAATTTTGCGGATAAAGGGCGGACGGACTACTTCGCCGTCGCAGAGCTCATAGCAGTCAAGAAGCTGACGGACCGCGTCTTCGGCGCTCTTCTCATCCGCGGCATGGACGGCGGCGAGAGACTCACCTTCGGCCACCGTGTCTCCGAGCTTTTTGTGCAGGACGACGCCGACCCGCGGATCGATGACATCTTCCTTGGTCGCGCGGCCGCCGCCGAGCTTCATACTGACCAGGCCCACCGCTTCGGCGCGGATGCGGCTGACCGTTCCGGCCTTCGGCGCGGGAACCTCACGGACGACCGGGGCGCAGGGCAAAAGCTCGGGCTTGTAGACCGCGGACGCATCGCCGCCCTGGGCGCTGACCATCTCGGCCAGCTTGTCCAGGGCGCGTCCGGACTTCACGGCCTCAAGCAGCATCCGCTCCGCTAAATCGTGGTCTGCGGCATAGCCTGCTTCGGTCAGCATGCAGCTTCCCAGCGCCAGGCACAGTCGGAGAAGATCGCCCTCTTCTTCGCCCTTCAGGACCGCGATGGCTTCCCGGACCTCCAGGGCGTTGCCGACGGCAAAGCCGAGAGGCTGGTCCATGTCGGTGATGATGGCGGCGCATTTCTTCCCGGCGAGACGGCCGATGCGCGTCAGATTCCGGGCGAGCTCTTCGGCATCCTCGGGGGTCTTCATGAAGGAGCCGTCGCCGCACTTGACATCCAGAACGATCACGTCGGCGCCGGAGGCAAGCTTCTTGGACATGATGGAGCTGACAATCAGAGGAATGGACGGAACCGTTCCGGTCACGTCCCGCAGGGCGTAGAGCTTCTTGTCCGCCGGGACAAGATTGGCCGTCTGGCCCATGATGGCGATGCCGTGGCGGTTGACGTTTTCAAAAAACTGCTCCTCGGTAAGGGCGGTGGAAAAGCCGGGGAAACTCTCCAGCTTGTCGATGGTTCCGCCGGTGTGACCGAGACCGCGCCCGGACATCTTGGCGATCTTGAGCCCGCAGGCCGCGACCATGGGGCACAGCACCAGACTTGTCTTGTCGCCGACGCCGCCGGTGGAGTGCTTGTCGGCCTTGATCCCGGAAATGGGGCTGAGGTCCAGCACATCCCCGGAGTGCTGCATGGCAAGGGTCAGATCCAGAACTTCGCGGTCATCCATGCCGCGAAGCAGAATCGCCATGCACATGGCGGACATCTGATAGTCGGGGATGTCACCGGCGGTATAATCGGTGATCATATACCGGATTTCCTCTGTGCTCAGAGCCTGTCCGTCGCGCTTTTTCGCAATGAGATCGGTCATGCGCATCGTAGAAAACCTCCTTGTCAACGGATGAAAAACAATCAGAACAGAAAACCGCCGTCCACGGTCAGCACCTGACCGGTGATATACTCCGAGACGGCCAGATGAAGAACGGACTGGGCCACCTCTTCGGGTGTTCCGAAACGGCGCAGAGGCATCTCCTCCCGCAGAACGGAGAGCGTCTCTTCGCCGAGAACCTGAATCATGTCCGTGTCGATGACGCCGGGCGCGACACAGTTGACCCGGATCCCGCTGGGGGAGAGCTCCGCGGCCAGCGAACGGGTCAGCCCGATGATGGCGTGCTTGGAAGCGGAATAAACGCTTTCACAGGAGGCGCCGTGGCTGCCCCAGATGGAGCTGATGTTCACAATGCAGCCGCTGTGCGCCTGAAGCATGGGACGGATCACCGCCTGGCTGCAGTTGAAGCAGCCGCCGAGATTCACGGACAGAATCCGGTGCCAGGTCTCCGGATCCACGTCCTGAAACTGCTGCTGACGGGCGATGCCGGCGTTGTTGACCAGCAGTGTGACATGACCGAGAGAATCTTCAATCTGGCTTACCATCCGGTCGACTTGGTCCCGTTCGGAGACATCCGCCTGAAGGCACATGGCGACCCGGCCTTCTTCACGGAGCCGGCGGACAAGGTCCTCGGCCTTCTCCCGCTGCTTCAGATAGTTGATGCACACAGCCCAGCCTTCCCGGGCGAGAAGCGCCGCGGTAGCCGCGCCGATGCCGCGGGAGGAGCCGGTAACAAGGGCAACCTTTTCCATCAGTCCGCCTCCTGCTCCGCCGGATGCAGATGGTTCTGAATCTGCTCGCGGACGTGCTGGGCGAGAGCGTCGGTCCGCATGGCGGCGACCGTCTCGGCCGGGATCACATCGAGAATGTCGAGCCGGACCTTGTTGGAGGAAAAGGGATTGACGATCTGGGACTTTTCGGAACCGCGCATACACGCGACGACCACGGGCACTTTGGCGCGCTGGGCGATCTTGAAGCTGCCGGCATGGAAGGG
>CAMKEK010000180.1:0-3448 GCA_946411545.1 uncultured Clostridia bacterium | reverse complement strand
ATCCTGGGCGAAGCGGCGCTCTCGGACGACGACAAGCTCTTTGCCAAGTTCGCCGATGAGTTTGAAAAGCGCTATGTCAGCCAGGGCAACACCACCAACCGCAGCATCGAGGAGACGCTGAACATCGGCTGGGAGCTGCTGAGCATCCTGCCGAAGCGTGAACTCAAGCGCATCAAGCCCGAGTTCATCGAAAAGTATCTGCCCGAGAAATAAGCCCCCTGATCCGGGCTGAGTGAAAAACAGGAGGTGATTTGATTTGGCAGGTACTGCCGTAACACCCACCAGAATGGTCCTGAACCAGCTGAAGGGGCGCCTCAAAACGGCCAGACGCGGCCACAAGCTGCTGAAGGATAAACGCGACGAGCTGATGCGTCAGTTCATGGACGTGGTGAAGGAGAACAAGGTCCTCCGCGACCGCGTCGAGACCGGCCTTACGGGTGCGTTTGCATCCCTCCAGGTTGCAAGCGCTATCATGTCGCCGGAGATGCTGGAGCAGGCGCTGCTCTATCCGCGTCAGAGCGTGGAGCTGGACATGAAGTTCAAGAACATCATGTCCGTCAATGTCCCGGTTTACAGCTTCACCACAAAAAACAACGACCCGTCTGAGATCTATCCCTACGGCTTTGCCCAGACTTCGGGCGAACTCGACGACGCGCTGGAAAAAATGGCAAAGGTCTTCGAGGACATGCTGCAGCTTGCCCAGGTTGAAAAGACCATGCAGCTGCTGGCCGAGGAGATCGAAAAGACCCGCAGACGCGTGAACGCGCTGGAGTACGTCATGATTCCCGAGCTGGAACAGAACATCAAGTATATCACCATGAAGCTGGAGGAGAACGAAAACGCCACCAAGGTCCGTCTCCTGAAAGTCAAGGAAATGGTCCTTCAGGACGCGCACCACTACGCTTCATAAAAACCGAAGCAGCCCGCCCCATTTTCGGGGTGGGCTGCTCAATTTTATACTATTTTCCTTTGCAATGAATATCTGCCACAGTTGCGTGATATGAATAACTCCCCGCCGGATGCGGGGAGTGATTCAGACCATGTACTTTGCGAAGGAGTATCACACGCCGATTCCGGCGATGTGCAGGCAGAGATACGCGGTCGGGATGGCAAACATCAGGCTGTCTGTCCGGTCGAACATGCCGCCGTGGCCGGGAATCAGGTTGCTGAAGTCCTTGAGGCCCAGCATCCGCTTGATCATCGACTCGGCAAGGTCACCGATCTGCCCCATGGAGGAGGAGATCAGCGCCGTCAGCAGGCAGACCGGCAGAGGCAGATGCGGGAAGACCGGCAGAAGCCAGATCAAAAAGCCCGCCACCATCGAGGCCAGCGCGCCGCAGACGCTTCCCTCAATCGATTTGTTCGGGCTGACATGCGGCGCAAGCTTGTGTTTGCCGAAGCGAATGCCGCCGAAGAGGGCAAAGCTGTCACAGGCCCAGCAGGAGATCGCGCCGAGAATCAGGGACTCGGTCCAGATGGAGCCGACGCTGATCATCATCATGACGCCGTAGATCACGCCCGGATAGGCCAGACCCGCCACGGTGTAGATGGCACCCTGCCCCGAGACCTTCCGGTGCACGATGCCGGAGAACATGGCAAGATATATGCCGCCGGTAAAGCAGGCGATATAGCTGATGGCGCCGCAATGCGTCAGGGCGAGCACGGCCTGCACCGCGATGTAGACATACATGACCCAGGCGGCGCAGTAGACGTTGATCTTCTCCAGACCGCGGCTGTATTCATAGGCACACAGAATCCCCGCCACCGCGAAGAAGAGAACCCGCGTAACAAACGAAGCAAAGATACAGGTGAGGGCGATCGTGAGAAGGATCACCGCCGATATGACGCGCTGTTTCACTGTTTCGCCTCCTTCGGGAACTTCTGTCTTCCGTCTGCAAACAGGTAGTACCGCCGCTTTCCTTTGGCACGGTGTCCGAACTCGATGGCATCCACCGGACAGACGGCGATACAGGACTGGCACTGGGTACAACTGCCCTGCCAGACGGGTTTCCCATCCTGCATGCGGATGTTCGCCAGGGGGCAAAGCTTGGCACAGGCGCTGCAGGAGATACAGCTGTCCTTGACGCGGAATTTTTTGTCCGTCACGAACACTTTGTAGAACAGGCGGTACAGAAGCTCCGGCATGGCCGGACCGGAATAGCTGTCCTTCACCGTGTGACGGATCAGAATCTGCTTGGCGATGTTTTCCACCTGCGCGCGGGAGGCGCGGATGATGCCGACGGCCTCGTCCGCTTCCGGCGCGTGAAACAGCGTGATGTAGTTTTCGGGCATCAGAATCGACGTAAGGCCCATGAACTCCAGCGAGAGCTCCCCGCAGATCTTTTCCGCGTGGGCGGCGGCCTGGCCGGTGCCGGAGCCACAGGTCAGAAGAAAATACATCTCCCGGCTGCCGAGAAAGCGGCTGTCGAGGAGAAACTCCTCCACCACCTTCGGCACGTGCCAGCAGTAGGTCGGGCAGACGACCACGAAGGGGACCTCGGAAGTGAAGGCGTACTGCGCGGTGTACGGATCCAGCCTGCGCTGGCGGATCAGGCGGTTCATGGAAACAAGCTCATCACCGAGCTGCTCTGAAAGATGCTGGGCAACATAACGGCTGTTGCCGGTTCCGGAAAAGTAAAAAACCATTGTTCCACACTCGAATTCTGCAAATCGATCATATATTCAGTATATCACAATTCATTTCGCCGGGCAATGAAAATGAAACGATAATAATCTGCTATAATGATTTGTAATATCCCCGCCGGAGGCGGGGATATTACCTGTCATGATCAATTTTAGTATAGCACAGTTTATTTCTGTCGGCAACGGAGTGAAAATGAATTTTTTCGTTGTTTTGTTGTAAAACCTGTGATATAGTAAGAACCACAGAATATAGGGATGCAGCCGCGGCGTCCCCCATAGATTTATACTTCTTAAAGGTATCATATACCGCTTGAGAAAATTTTCCACCTCTCCGGCGGGGAATATCCGGGTAATGATATCGTTAAGAAAAATAAACTGCGGCAGATGGGAGATTTGAATATGTACAGAGACGGCAAAATATATCTTGCGAAAACAGAGGACAAAGAACTCTACCTGCTTCCCGGCATGGCCAACCGCCACGGCCTGATCGCCGGCGCGACCGGTACCGGCAAGACCGTCACCATGAAAGTCATGGCCGAGTCCTTCTCCGAGATGGGCGTGCCCGTGTTCCTCGCAGACGTCAAGGGGGACCTTTCCGGCATGTGCATGCCGGGTGTGGATTCCGAGAATATGCGGGAGCGGATTGCCCGCTTCGGCCTGGAAGAGGATTTTGAGTACCGTGCTTTCCCGACCCGCTTCTGGGATATCTTCGGCGAGACCGGCCATCCGGTCCGCGTGACCGTCTCCTCAATGGGTCCGACGCTTTTTGCGCGTCTTCTCGGCCTGACGGAGATTCAGACCGGCG
>CAMKEK010000179.1:0-3459 GCA_946411545.1 uncultured Clostridia bacterium | reverse complement strand
TTCGTCAGCGGCCTGCTAAAGGAATAAACACGATGATATCTGTAACCCCCGCCTCCGGCGGGGGTTACAAGAAAATATCTCATCTGTGACCGTGTTAAAGGAACTTTCACTATGGAAACTGTCTATCTGGTATTGGAAAACGGGATGGCCTTTGCGGGCCATCCCATTGGTGCATGGAAGGGGAACGATCCCGGCCTCGAGACCGTGGGCGAGCTGGTGTTTACCACCGGTATGACCGGTTATCTCGAGACCCTGACCGACCCCAGCTATGCCGGGCAGATCATCCTTCAGACCTTCCCCATGATCGGCAACTACGGCCTGATCCCGGAAGACTTTGAGGGGGCCTGTCATGCGAAGGGCTATGTGGTACGCGAGCTCTGCGATGCTCCGTCAAATTTCCGCAGTGAGGGGACGCTGGACTCCTTCCTGAAGGAACAGGGGATTCCGGGCATCTGCGGCGTGGATACCCGCGCGCTGACCCGCCTGATCCGCGAGCAGGGCGTTATGAACGCCTGCCTTTGCAGAACGGTTCCGGAAGACCTCGGACCGGTCAAAGACTACGGGGTACGAAATGTCGTCTCAAAGGTCAGCACCCCGACGGCAGAGGTCTTTGAACCGCGGAACACTGGGGACGGCTCTCTGTGCGCCTTTCATGTGGCTCTTCTGGACTACGGCGCCAAGCGGAACATCATCCGCAGCCTGCAAAAGAGGGGCTGCCGGGTGACGCTGCTGCCCCACGACACCGCAGCCGAGGAGATCCTTGCCATGGCGCCGGACGGACTGATGCTCTCCAACGGTCCCGGAGACCCGGCGGAGAATGTCTTTGAGGTCGAACAGCTCCGGAAGCTGGTGGGGAAGCTTCCCATCTTCGGCATCTGTCTCGGCCATCAGCTCTGCGCCCTGGCCATGGGCGGGAGAACCTACAAGCTCAAATATGGGCACCGCGGGGCCAATCAGCCTGTCACGGACGGTGCACGCACCTGGATCACCACCCAGAACCATGGCTATGCCGTGGAGACGGAGAGCATGCAGGGCATCGCGCACCTGAGTTTCCGCAACGCCAACGACGGGAGCTGTGAAGGTCTGGACTACCCGGGCAAGCGCTGTTTCACGGTGCAGTTTCATCCGGAGGCCTGCGCGGGCCCCCATGACACGGAATTCCTGTTTGACCGCTTCCTGCGGATGATGAGAGGGGAGGAGGACTGACATGCCGAAGGACAGGAGCATCCATAAGGTCCTGGTGATCGGTTCCGGACCGATCGTCATCGGGCAGGCGGCTGAGTTTGACTACGCGGGCGCACAGGCCTGCCGCATTCTGCGGCAGGAAGGCATCGAGACCGTCCTTGTCAATTCCAACCCCGCCACCATTATGACCGACAAGAAGCTGGCCGATGCCATCTATCTCGAACCCCTGACCCCGGAGACCCTGCGCCGCATCATTGCCAAGGAGCGCCCGGACGGCCTGCTGGCAGGCCTCGGCGGCCAGACCGGCCTGACCCTCGCCATGCAGCTCAGCCGTGACGGAACCCTGCAGAAGTACGGCGTACGGCTTCTCGGCTCGGATATCGAGAGCATCGAGCGCGCCGAGGACCGCGAGCGCTTCCGTGAGACCCTGGAAGAGATGGGACAGCCGGTAATTCCTTCCGCCACCGCCACCACGGTGGAGCAGGCGCTGCAGATCGCCTCGAAGATCGGTTACCCGGTTATTGTCCGTCCGGCCTATACCCTGGGCGGCACCGGCGGCGGCATCGCGGATACCCCGGAGGAGCTCTCTTCCATCGCACGCAACGGCCTGGATCTTTCCCCCATTACCCAGGTGCTCATCGAGAAGTGTGTGTCCGGCTGGAAGGAGATCGAGTTTGAAACCATGCGCGATGCGGCCGGCAACGTGATTGCCGTCTGCAGCATGGAGAACTTCGACCCGGTCGGCATTCACACCGGCGATTCCATCGTGGTGGCACCGGCTCTGACGCTGGCGGACAGGGAGTACCAGATGCTGCGCAGTGCGGCGCTGGATATCATCACCGCCCTCGGCATCGTCGGCGGCTGCAACTGTCAGTTCGCGCTGAACCCCGAGAGCTTTGAATACGCGGTCATCGAGGTCAATCCCCGCGTTTCCCGTTCCTCGGCCCTGGCGTCGAAGGCCACCGGCTATCCTATCGCGAAGATCAGCACGCGCCTGGCCCTGGGCTATACCCTGGACGAGATCCCCAACGACATCACCGGCAAGACCTGCGCCTGCTTTGAGCCGGCGCTGGACTATGTGGTGGTGAAGCTGCCGAAGTGGCCCTTTGACAAGTTCCCCCATGCCTCACGCCGTCTGGGGACCCAGATGAAAGCCACGGGTGAGGTGATGGCCATCGCGCCAAGCTTCGAGATGGCCCTGATGAAGGCGGTGCGCGGCGCGGAAATCTCTCTGGACAGTCTGAACCTTCCATCCGCGGATCCGCGTCCGCTCCATACGCGGCTGCTGGATCAGGATGACCACCGGCTCTTTACGGTTTTCGAAGCCCTGAAGAAGGGAATAACGCCGGAAGAGATTCATGCGCTTACGAAGATCGACCTCTTCTTCCTTCGGAAGCTGGAAGGTCTCGCCGCCTTTGAGCTGCGTATTGCGGGCAGGCCTCTGAGCGGCGAGGATTACGCCCTTGCCAAGCGACTGGGCTATCCCGACTCCGCCCTGCGCCGTCTCACCGGAGCGGCGCTTCCGGCGGAAACCGCCTTCTCGTACAAGATGGTGGACACCTGTGCGGCCGAGTTCGACGCCGAGACGCCCTATTTCTACTCTTCCTGCGATGCGCTCTGCGAATCCCGCAGCTTCCCGCGCAGCGGAAAGCCCGTGGTCATGGTCCTGGGCTCCGGCCCCATCCGGATCGGCCAGGGCATCGAGTTCGACTACAGCTCGGTCCACTGCGTCTGGACCCTGCGGGAGATGGGCTACGACGTGGTCATCGTGAACAACAACCCCGAGACCGTCTCCACCGACTATGACACCGCCGATCGGCTCTACTTTGAGCCCCTCTGCCCGGAAGACGTCTGGAATATTATCCGGGTGGAGAAGCCTGTGGGCGTGGTGGTGGCCTTCGGCGGCCAGACGGCCATCAAGCTGACCGGCTTTCTCTCCGAACAGGGGATCCCCATCCTGGGAACCTCCGCCGACAGCATTGACACCGCCGAGGACCGGGCCCGCTTCGACGCCCTGCTGGAGCGCTTCGGCATCAGCCGCCCGAAGGGCCACGGCGTAAACACCCTGGACGAAGCCCTCTCCGCGGCCGAAGACCTGGGCTATCCGGTGCTCCTTCGCCCCAGCTATGTCATCGGCGGCCAGAACATGTGCATCTCCCGGGACCGCGAGACCACCGAGACCTACATGCGCAGCATCCTGGCCGGCGGCATCGAAAATCCCGTCCTGGTGGACAAGTACATGCCCGGCATCGAGCTGGAGGTGGATGTCATCTC
>CAMKEK010000178.1:0-3476 GCA_946411545.1 uncultured Clostridia bacterium | reverse complement strand
GAGTATCACGCGCCGGAATCCTACGGCGATGTGACCATCACGCTGAAGGCGGCCTGAGAGAATGAAAAGGAGCGGCAGAGTCGATCGTCAGATCCTCTGCCGCTTTCTTATGCAAGTCTGTCCGTTTCCGGTTCTTTTGATTTCGGCTGCGGTACCTTTCATCATCAAAAGTAAATTGTTTTACCCGGTCAGTTCAGGCACTTTGCCGTTTATTGGCTCAATCCTGTACTGTCCGTCTGCCGGCGGAGGTTTTCCGGACCCAGGTCCAGCAGCGCAAGGGTACACTCATTGATGATTCTCAGCTTGTTCCAGCCGGATAATCCGCTGTTCTCTTCCGCTTTTTTCTTGATCTCCCAGATTCCGTCCGCATCCCCATCCACGAAGCAGGCATCAATACGGTTGAGCTCGCTGTTCACGGCTTCCTCCTGTTTGGCGGCGTCGCTTGTCTCCGCTCTGAAAACCGTGTCGGCCAGGCCGCCGAAGAAGCTGCGATAGCGGTCAATCTTATCCTCATCCAGAAAATAGTTTCTGACCTCCCGGCCGAACATCTCTTTTCTGTTCCGGACCGTTTCGCGGTCTCTCTGCATCTCTCTCTTTGTCGCGCGGATTTTGGACTTCAGGAAAGAGGTCCCCTTGATGAGTACGGTATAGGGCTCAAAAACGGAAGGATCGTCGAAATAGAGATAGAGCCAGATTCCGTCTAAAATGTATTTCTTCTCCCTGTGCTGCCGGGCATACTCCATTGCGTAGTGAACGAAGTCGACAAAGACCCGGTCTTCATACTCTTCCTTGGGGATCGTGTTTCTCTCTTCCAATCCGATATAGTATTTTGCACCCTCACCGGAAAAGAAGCTGTACATCAGGTCGGAATAGGCCTTCAGCTCTTCCATGGTGAAGTGGTCCTTGGTCAGAAGCAGGTCGTCCAGCTCGATATGGTCGATGTTGTCACCCGTAAGCCTTCTTGCCATTACGGATTTTCCGCTCCCCGAATGTCCGAGAAGGAAGCAGATGTTTGTTTCACCGGAATTGAAGCTTTCTTCCCTGTAGTAAAGGTCCGGCTCGGAAACCATATATTTGTCGCTTGGCAGTTGCCATTCTTCCGGATTATCCCGTACAGGTTTCAGTTCCTCTTTTAAAAGAAGATACATTTCGGGCACGGTGTGGTCCAGAAAAAGATTGGAGTAGTAGTCGGAGAAACGTCTCTGCTGTCTCGGAAGGGTCTTGTACTTGAAGTAAACGCGGTTAAGCTCTTTCAGTGTTTTTGTCTGATCGCTGATGACGGCAAGGGACGGGTCGTTGACCGCCTGTTCCAATGCGGAATATTTTTCCATCGTATTTACAGCTCCCGTCTTAAGTAATATCAAGATAATTTTACCATTCAAACACCCGAATGTCCATATGCAGCGGATGAATTAACCCGATCCCCATAATTCTTTTGGGCCCCTGCGGCAGGAATTCATCATGTTATCTATTTTCCGTCAGATCATCGGAATCGCAACATCCTGATAGACCACAACCTCTCCTTCAGACTTCGTACAGGCTTTGATCGAGCCGTCCTGTGAAAAAATCACAGCGACGGAATTGTCTAAAAGCTCACAGAATCTGTAACAGGCCCTGTGGCGCATCCCGTTGTCATTGAACTCTTCCCTGTATCAATCTGATCATCGCAGGTCACAAAGCGCATTTTGGGCGGTGCGATATTGGTGAGATCCGCAATGGCCTGCGCGCCAAAGCCAATCAGATCCAGATTTTTATTGATCACGACACCGCCGTCAACACAGGAAAGGCGGGCAACGATATCGGCATAAACCGAGATATCCTTTTTCCTCGCCGATTCTATGCTCAAATGATTGCGCTGATGATGCGCCCAAATCAATGAAAACTGTATCCAAAAGGCTTATGTGTTTTGATTTTACTCTACATATCCAAGCTCTGTATAGAGCCAGTAATACTCATCGTACAGGCCACAGCAGGCGTCCATGCCCAGATTGGTGCCGAAAGCTTTCTGCATGACGACTGTCCAGGATCCGTATTTCTCATACAGTTCATCCGGTGTCGGGCCGTCTTCATGGCCGTAGGTTTCCAGGTTGCTCTTCTTTACCTTGGCCAGACCTTCCGGGTCATTATCATAGGCCGCAAGGCGCAGGCGATTTCGTTCCTCCGAAACAGCCCTCGCCATTTCCTCCGTTGAGGCACCTTCCTCCCTCATCCGGTACAGAATGTCCGTTATGGTCTCCAGCGATTCATGATAAGCCCTGCGCTCCTGCTGCGCCTTTGCCACGCACGCCGGATCGGTCCAATCGTAATCGGCATAGGTGCCCAGCCGCTGGGATTCCGGATCCGGAGAAAAGCCATAGACGGCATCGGGGTTTTCAACGATATCCTTCATTGCCGCAGGGGTATTCCGGGGATCGTGCTCATAGGCAAAGGGAAGCCGCTCGAAAACCATATCGTTCCCGGATTCAGATTGATCCTCATGCCATGTAAAGGTTCTGTTTTCATGGAACGTGATCGTGCCGGTGCCATCGTTGTATACGGATTCCTCGCTCTTGATTTCGCCATCCTCATCATAGACAAGGTTTGCTTTGCCGGCGCCGGAATACGTGATGGTTTGCGTATCGGCATCCAGCTGACCGACGATGATCCAGCGAGTCAGTTCCCAGGCGCTGCTGCCCCAGTCGATGGTGATCCATGCCTCGTCATAGTCAAAGCACTCTACGCTTGCATGGGCCCGGTCACACTGGTACTCTCCGATGAAATGCATCACGGGATTCATCCAGTCCGGGTCTTCCTCGAACACCGCAACGTATTCCGCGCTTTCGTCCAGAAGAAGCGTGATCTGCGGCTCGGTGGAGTAGTCCTCCCCGTTCTTTGTCCATTTTACAAAGAGATTGCCGACCTCCGGCTCGGCAAGGAAAGTATGCACCGCGGGCTCAGCCAGTCCGATATAGGCGGACTGTGCCGGGAACTCCGGATCGATCTCCGGTGTTTCCTCCCCCTCGGCATAGGCGATATGGCCCCGTCCTTCAATGTTGGCCGTAACCACAATAGATGCCTCCGGTACATCCATCGGCGTAAAGTGATACGTCTCGCCGCCCTCGACTTCAAGCTTCAGGCCATCTTGCCCCTCTTCGGTAATCGAGACGTTGAAGGGCTCGACCGTCTCATCCCACGCGTTCAGGTTGCCGCGCAGAGCATTTCCTTCCTGTTGGATAATCCAGCCGACCGCTTCGCCGTCCGTCATCAGCGAGACAGCCCAGCCCTCATAACCTTCCGTTTCGGAGAGGTTAACGATCAGCGTATTGCCGTTTCCGTCTTCAAAGGTGCCCTGCCGGGTCCATTCTTTTGTTTCCGGCCCCTCGGCCTCTGCCTGGCCGCAGGCTGCCAAAGCAAAAAGCATAGCGGCCGCCAACATCATGCAAATCAGTTTTTTCATATTTGATTTCCCAACCTTTCAGGTAGCTTCCGCCGCCATT
>CAMKEK010000177.1:0-3494 GCA_946411545.1 uncultured Clostridia bacterium | reverse complement strand
GGCCAGGCAGTCCCCGTGGGCCTCCCGGTCGTGGATCACCACCGGAAGATCGCGCTCCAGGGCCATGGAGAGCTGGGCATGAAAGAGCTGTTTCTGCTCCTCTTTATGCGTGTCGTCCCAGTAATAGTCCAGGCCGATCTCTCCGACGGCGCGGCATTTCGGATGAGACAGAAGCGCGGCAATCTGTTCCAGGCCCTCGGCGGTAAAGGCGTGGAGCTCTTCCGGGTGAATCCCCGCGGCGAACCAGATCCAGTCCTCCCGCTCGGCGAGCGCGGCGGCTTTCCGGCTGCTCTCGGGGTCGCAGCCCGGATCGAGCACACAGTCGACGCCGCACTCCGTCAGCCGGGCCAGCACCTCGTCCCGGTCTTCGTCAAAGGCCGCATCGTCCAGATGGGCATGGGTATCAAAATACATTGTTTTCCTCCTTCGGTACGGCGGCAAAAGAACCGGCACCCGTTTTCACGCGGGTGCCGTCATAAAACCGGTATCACGCTTCGGCTCAGTCGCCGACCTCGGCCTCCACCGTTCCGTCGTATCCGTCGATCCCCGTTACAACCCAGTCCACCAGGAAGCTGACGCCCGCGTAGTTGTCCGGCTCATACATCCGGACTTTATAGTTGGACCGGGCGGGAATGTCGTTGATGACATAACTGGATTCTTCCAGGTATCTCTCCCCGTTCCAGGTATAGATATAATAGAAGAACTTCAGGCTGACCGTGTGATCGGTGTTGTTGCGATAGTCGACAGAATAGTGGCTGGGGAAATGGGTCTCCTCCGGCCAGGTCGCGGCACGGTCGATCTGGCCGTGCATGTCCGCATAGACCTCGTGCAGGGAAGCGTTGTATTCCCGCATTCTGGGCAGCTCGCCCACAAACTCGCCGACAAACTGGACATTGTCCGCCATGAACTGATAATCGCGATAGAGCCCGTCAAGCACTTCGTAGTTCAAAAGCTTTGCGTCATGAACCGCGAGATCCCGCTCGGACTTGTAGATCTCGGACCGCGCGTCATACTGCTTCTGCAGCGCGTCAAGGTAGCGCAGCGCGTAGTCCCGCAGCTTCTGGTCCTGGAAATAGCGGTGATCGTAGTCCTTGAGGAACATCTGTTCCCGGACCACAACGTCCCCGTCGTCATCCGGATCCAGGCGCAGAGTGATTGCCCGCTCCAGGTCCTCCAGGAAGATCTTGTCATACGAACGCAGGCGGTCCGCCTCGGCTTCGAGCCCGTCGTCGCACTCCTTGAGCAGCTTGTTCACGCTGTCCAGCTCGAAGGACTTGACTTCGTTGAGATAGCCCTTGGCTTCTTCCCACTGCTCGTTCTCCATCGCCTCGCGGGCGAGGTTGTAGTTGCAGTAGTCCGCCTTCTGAAAGGCCTCCTGCTTGAACAGAAGCGCATCCTGCAGCACCTTGTAGCGTGCCAGTGCGGAACTGTACTCCCCGGCATTGTAGTTGATGTCGGCTTCGCGCATCAGCATGCTGTCCCGAAGATAGAGCCCGGCGCCGGCGAGGATGGCCAGGACCAGAACGGTAAGAAGTGCGAGAAGGATCACACGCAGAGGACTTACTCTATTGTCCATCATTGTCCCTCTTTTCCCTAATTTGGGTCCATTATATTCCCTTATTCCCTGCTTTGCAAGCAAAACCTGAAACGAAGGGAAGACGGCGGCGCGGAATCATCCGTGCCGCCGTCTCCTGTGAAAGTCCGTATGGTCAAATGCAGAGTGTTCTGCGCTTTGGCTTACTTGATTTCCAGCCGTCTCGTGGGAGGAACCGTCTCGACCTTCTTCGGCATGGTGAGCTTCAGAATGCCGTCGTTATAGGCCGCCTCGATGCCGTCGACGTTCACGCCGGACACGTCAAAGCTTCTGCTGAACGAGCCGTAGTAGCGCTCGCGCTTGATGAAGTTCTTCTGCTTTTCCTCTTCGTCCAGCTTGCGCTCGGCCGAAATGGTCAGGCAGTCGTTCTCGACATCGATCTTGATGTCCTCTTTCTTAAATCCGGGCAGCTCCGCATCCAGGACGAAGGCGTCGCCCGTATCGGTCACATCCGTGCGAAAGGTGCTCACGGCCGGATGCGCATTGCCGCCGAAAAAGCTGCGCTCCATCTCATCAAGCATCCGGAACGGATCATAAGCGGAAACTCTGCTGCCTCTGCGATCAAAAGGAATCAGTTCAAACATTTTATATACCTCCAAACAATTATTTACAGATGTTAATTTGATTTTGATGATCGATTCATTTCTTTCGTTTCATCGTGTATATAAAATATCATACAATTATGAACGATTCTTCTATATATTATGAACCAAATATGAATATTAGCACTCTTACAAAAAGAGTGCTAATATCGTTTCCGTATTTCTTTTCAAACACATTTGCGCCGGTGCTCAGGCGCCGGTATAGACCCGTGCGACACGCTCGGTCAGGCGCGCGGTCAGGTCACAGCCTTCACAGCCGATCAGCGCGGCGATCTCCTGGCCCGGAAGAAGGTTTCCCTCACCGTCACGGCCGAAGAGCGTCACCTCGTCCCCGGCCTCAGCGGGAAGATCCCCCAGGTCCACAAAGCTCTGGTCCATACAGCAGGCCAGCAGCCGGGCCCGCCGGCCGCGGATCAGGACGGGGGCATGGGCCGCAAACAGAGCCGGGTCGAAGCCGTCGCCGTAGCCGATGGACAGCACGCCGACCCGCGTATCCCGCTCCAGGACGATCCTCCTGTCATAGCCGAGGGTGTCCCCCGCCCGGCGCTCGCGCACATCGGCAAGCCAGGCCCGGTAGGACACCGCTTCCCGGATCTTTCCGGTGGGATGATCCGGATTGTCGAGCATGAGGCGCCGTCCCACCCGGACCGCATCAAAGAGCACGTCCTCTCCCGATTCGAGGGAGGCCGAAGAGGCCATGTGGCAGAGGCCCGGCTGAATCCCCGCCGCCAGAAGCTTTTCCCGGAAGTCCCGGAAGCGCCTGCTCTGCAGGGTCATCTGTTCCCGGCTGTGCTCGGAGAAGTGGGAGAAGGTGTCCCGGATCTCGATCACATCCTCCGCCTGCTTCAGCTCGGCAATCAGCCGCTCCGTCTCCTCCGGCCGGAAGCCGATGCGGTGCAGACCGGTGTCGAGCTTCAGCGAGACCGGGATCTTTCTCCCGGCCTTTCGTGCCGCTTCCCGCAGGATCGGAAACTGGCGGAAGCTGCCGAGGGTCAGAAGCAGGCCGTGTTCCACCGCCGCTTCCACCTGGGCGTCCAGCGGCAGACTCATGACCAGAATCTGCTGCTCCAGGCCCGCTTCGCGCAGCTCGACGCCCTCCGCCACCTGGGAGACCGCAAAAGAGTCGATCCCGCCGAGGTCGGAGATGATACGGCCCAGCGTCACCGCGCCCAGGCCGTAGGCGTTGCCTTTCAGGACCGGGATCAGCTTTGCCCCCGGTTCAATCTCGCGGCGGAGCTGTTCAATGTTTTCTTTTATCGCCTGCAGATCAATCTGCAGATAGGAATTACTCGTGATCA
>CAMKEK010000176.1:0-3498 GCA_946411545.1 uncultured Clostridia bacterium | reverse complement strand
TGCGTGTCTGCGGGAAGGGGAGCCTGGAACGGGCTTTGGTCAGCGGCGATGCCTGTCCGCGTGCGGTGATTACCGCCTGCGAGGGGATCCTCGGCACGGCGCTGTTTCCGCATTACGGCTCGCGAGAGATGGCCCTGGGCGGCGCAATCTGCTGCCCGGCCCATGAGGGAATGCACCTGCGGGAAAACCACGTGATTGCCGAGATCATCGATGAGACGGGGAATCCGCTCCCGCCCGGAGAGACCGGGGAACTGGTCATCACCACCATCGGGATGGAGGCGATGCCTCTGATCCGCTATCGGACGGGGGATTATACGCGGATTCTGCCGACGCCCTGTCCCTGTGGGAGTGAGGTGCTGCGCCTCGACGGTGTCAAACGAAAAGGAGAAGCGGCGGAGATCGCCGAGCTGGACGAGACGCTCTTCGCCCTGCCCTGGGTGGCGGATTACCGGGCGGTGAGACGGGCGGGACGGCTTTGTCTGGAGCTTCTGACCTGCGGAGAAGGAACCCTTCCGCCTGTTTCCGTGGAATGGACCCTGCGCCCGGTGACAGACGAGGACCGCAGCCTGTACCGGGGCAAGAGAAGAATCGAGACATGCGACTGAAGAAAAACGGCATCCGCAAAAGCGGATGCCGTACCGGAGTCCTTGACAGGGGAGAGTGAGATGGGAGAGAGAATACGCCAAACACGCTCGGTGTGTCCGGTCTGTCGGAAAAACCTGCCGGCCTGGCTGACGCGGGAGCCGGACGGGACAATCCGGATGGAAAAGCAGTGCCCGGAGCACGGAAGCTTCTCTGTACCGGTCTGGCGGGGAAAGCTGGACTTCGACCGCTGGCTGCTGGGGACCGAGCCGCTGGCGGAGAATACCGGCCTGCACTGCCCGGAGGCATGCGGCATCTGCCCGGAGCACGAGATCGGGACCTGCTGCGCGCTGCTGGAAGTGACGCGGCGCTGCAATCTGCACTGCCGCTTCTGCTTTGCCGACGGCGGAGCCGACGCCCGGGATCCTTCTCTTGAGGAGATGAAGGCGGCCATCCGTGAGATCGCGGCTCAGTGCGGCCGTCCGCTGCTGCAGTTTTCCGGCGGAGAGCCGACCCTGCGGGACGATCTTCCGGAGCTGATCCGCTATGCCAGGGAGGCCGGCTGCAGCTATACCCAGGTGAACACCAACGGGATCCGCCTTGCGGAAGACCCCGACTATGCCGAACGGCTCCGGGAGGCGGGGCTGGACATCGTGTTTCTCCAGTTTGACGGGACCCGGGAGGATATCTATGAGACGCTGCGGGGCGCTCCGCTGCTGGAGACGAAGAAAAAAGCCATCGAGGTATGCGCTCAGCTCCGGATCGGCGTGACGCTGGTCCCCACGGTGGTGAAGGGCGTCAACGACGACAACCTGGGGGAGCTGATAAGGCTCGCGGTGTCGCTTGCTCCGGGGGTCCGGGGGATCCACTTCCAGCCGGTGTCGTACTTCGGCCGTTATCCGGGCGCACCGCAGGCGGAGGACCGCTACACGCTGGACGAGCTGATGGCGGACATCAGCCGGCAGGCCGGGATCCCCATCGAGAGCTTCATGCCATCCCGCTGCGACCACCCGCTCTGCGGTTTTCACGCAAACTATCTGATTGCCCCGGGCGGGAGACTCAAGGCCCTCAGCTCCATCACCCATTCCTCGCACACCAGAGGCTGCGCAAGGGACAACCGGGAATACGTCGCCCGGCACTGGCGGCGGCCGCCGGAGGAACCGGCTCCCGAAGGGGACTTCGCAGAGGAGATGGATTTCGACACCTTCCTCTACCGGCTGCGCCACGGCAGTCTGACCCTGTCGGCGATGGCGTTTCAGGACGCGATGAACCTGAACATCGAGCGCCTGCACCGCTGCAGCCTGCATGTCTATGATCAGGGGAAGATCAAGCCCTTCTGTGCAAAATATCTCACCACGACAGAATAACCCTGCACGCTCCGGACAAAAAGGCCGGAGCGTGTTTCCGCTGCCGGGTCTGCCGGCACGGCCGGTTTTCTTTTGAGACCGGGTTGTCGCTGGATTTTACATCAAATACAGGGGACGATTCAAAGCAAAAGCCTGATGGTCCAACGGAATATGAAAAGCGAACCTCCCTCGACCGCAGTGACGGCAGAGGGAGGTTTGTGCTTTCAGTAGGATTCCCACAGATTTTCCGGCAGGGCTGGCTAGGCAGAGAAAAACCGGGGGAGGCGGAGCAGGGGTTACAGCACTTCCGTGGCAAGGCGCTCCAACGGCAGGGCTTTTCGGTACTGGGCGAGGAAGGCATTGAAGCCGTCGATGTCCTCCTGGGTGGCGGTAATCGTGCTGCTCTGGGCATCGGCAAAAACCTTCTTGTCCAGATAGTCCGGCAGGCTCTCGCCCTCTTCATGCCAGAGCATGTAGGCACCAAGCAGGGCCATGCCGTAAGGGCCGCCTTCGCCGGCCGTCTTCATGACGGAAACCGGAACCCCGACCGCGGCGGACAGCATGCGCTGGCCGACCTCGGGGGTCTTGAAAAAGCCGCCGTGGCCGTAGAGTTTGTCGATGTGAACCTGTTCGGTGTCGGTCAGAATGTCCATGCCGATCTTCAGTGTCGCGAGAGCCGAGAGAAGATGGGTGCGCATGAAGTTGGAAAGAGTAAATCTTGCAGACGGAGACCGGACAAAGATCGGACGGCCTTCATCGAGGTCCGTGACGCCCTCGCCGGAGAAATAGTTATAGGACAGGAGCCCACCGCAGTCCGGCTCGCCGGACAGGGCTTTCTGAAAGAGTTTGGTGAAGAGCTCGCCACGATTCACGTCAAAGCCCATGAGATGAGCAAATTCGCTGAAGAGGTTCACCCAGGCGTTGATGTCGGAGGTGCAGTTGTTGCAGTGGACCATCGCAACGGGAAGTCCGTCCGGGGTGGTCACCATGTCGATCTCGCGGTGGACCCCCAGAGTGCGGTCCGCGACGATCATGGCAAAGTCCGAAGTTCCGGCGGAGACGTTGCCCGTCCGGACGCGGACGGAGTTGGTGGCCGTCATGCCGGTACCGGCGTCGCCTTCACAGGGGGCGACGGGAATGCCGGGAAGCAGGGTGCCGTCGGGATCCAGGAAGCGCGCGCCGGCCTCGGTGAGCATGCCGCCGCAGGCGCCGGCGGGCAGCACCTTCGGAAAGATCGTGCGCAGATCGAGCCCGGTGAGATCCAGAAACTTCTGCAGCATCGCGGCGTCATAGTCACAGGTTTCGCTGTCGATCGGGAACATGCCGGAAGCTTCGCCCACGCCCATGACCTTCTGGCCCGTGAGTTTCCAGTGGATATAACCCGCCAGGGTCGTGAGATAGGCGATGTCCTTTACATGCGTCTCCCCGTTCAGCATGGCCTGATACAGGTGGGCGATGCTCCAGCGCTGCGGTATGTTGAAACCGAAGAGGGCGGTCAGCTTTTCGGCCGCTTGGCCCGTGATGGTATTGCGCCAGGTGCGGAATTCCGCCAGCTGCTTTCCGTCCTTGT
>CAMKEK010000175.1:0-3522 GCA_946411545.1 uncultured Clostridia bacterium | reverse complement strand
TGGTCCGAGTGACTGGATTTGAACCAGCGGCCTCTTGAACCCCATTCAAGCGCGCTACCATCTGCGCTACACCCGGATATTCGGACTGTCATTTCCGACAGCCCAAGTATAATAGCACATTTTGAAACGTATTGCAATAGAAAAAATCGAATTCCTGAAAAAATCAGTGAAATCTCCGCCGGAGCGGGACGGTCACGGTCTCACTTTTTCACGAAGCGCAGATTCAGGTCCGCGTTTCCGCTTACGCCGGGGATCGAGGCCTCAAAGCTGCACTGCCAGAAGTCGCAGGCATAATAATAATCGGGGAAATCACCGGGGACGGACACCCAGAAGGCATAGTCCGTCAGACGGGAGAGGTCGAAGCCGTAATAGCCGAGATAGCGGTTGAAGTAGACGCCGGCGTCATAGCCCGCGTTCTCAATGGTACGGCAGAAGGCCACCGCACAGTCGGTCAGCGTCAGATCGCCCAGACCGGTGGTGCGGGCCTGTTCCTCGTCGATCTTTTCCCAGTCATAGATGATCGGCAGATTCACACGGAAGCCCCGAAGATGATCGATGACATACTCGGCTTCCTCGATGGCTTCGCTGACGTTGGTCGCCTGCGAGAAGAAATAAACCCCCGTATCAAGTCCGGCGGCAGAGGCACCGGCCAGATTGGTCTCAAACCAGGGGTCCAGAAAGAGTCCGCCCTCGGTGTAGCCGCGGTAGCCCAGACGGACATAGGCAAAGTCCAGAACCTGAGCGGCGGCGTTCCAGTTGACTTCCCACTGGTGTTCGGAGGTGTCGATGCCGACATAGGTGGTATACTCCGAGCCGGTATAAGTCGGGATCCCGTCTGTGGTGCGAAAGTCCTCCGGTTTCAGCGTATTTACCGGGACATTTTCAAACGGCGTAATCCAGACCATATCAAATCCATCGTTCAGATAGACCTGTCCGGCATGCTCATCCGGTACCGGTTCCGGGAGAGTCATACGGATGATGCCGATCAGGGCGATGATCAAAGCGGCGCCGATGATCAGATATCTCAGTTTTCCGGGACGTCTTCTTCTCATGCTTCCCTCCGTCCGCGGCCGCTGTTTTTATTTGACGGATGCGGATTGATCCATTATAATACAAAGATACAGGAAGAAGCAAGTAGGCAAACGAAAGATTCGGGGGCGACGGAAAATGAAGAGACACCTGTTCCTGAGCGGTCCGGCCTTCAGCGGGAAGAGCCGGCTGATCCGGGAGCAGCTCGGCAGCGGCCTTCAGAACGCCGGGGGCTTCTGTACGGAGCTCTGTAAAGCGCCGGACGGGAGCGTGCTCGGCTGTGCCATGATCCCGGCCGCCTCGGCAGGCGGCGTGCAGGGACTGGAGCGGGAACAGTTTCTCGATATGAGGCGCTTTCCGCCGGCACATGACAGCGAGGTGTTTCGATCTCTCGGCGTTCGGCTGCTGGACGAGGCGACCTGGTATCCCTTTGCGGTACTGGATGAGATCGGGGGAATCGACCTGATCATTCCGCAGTTTCGCAATGCGCTGGAGAGCCTTCTGGCCTCCGAGCTGCCGATTCTCGGTGTGGTTAAGAGCCGGGAGGACAGCGAGCAGATGCGGCGCCTCCTCGGCCCGGGGACCAGATTCACGGAGTTTTCCGAACGGCTTTTTGAGCGGCTGGCCGAAGATCCGGAGACGGAGCTGCTCATCATCACGGAAGATGCCAAGCACGAAGCCGCGGATGCGGTTGCGGCCTGGGCAGCCGAATATGCGGATCTGCCGGGCTTTCAGGAGAGAATATGATACAGAAATCGGGCGATCAAATGGAAATAAAAACCACCATCCCGGCGGAGGAACCGCTTCCGGAGGGCTACCACCGCCACGCGGACGGCACCGTACACCGGCATCAGCATCTGGAGGACGGCAGCATCTCGCCGGAGCATGCGCATGACCATGACCACGGACATACCCACACCCATACGCAGACCAAGGCGGTGGTGAACCGGCTTGCCAGGGCCATCGGCCATCTGGAATCGGTCAAGAGCATGGTGGAGAGCGGCCGGGACTGCACGGAGGTCCTGATCCAGCTTGCCGCGGTACGCTCGGCCCTCAGCAGCACGGCGAAGGTCATCCTGAAGGATCACCTTGAGCACTGCATCAGCGAGGACGGGGCCAACACCGAAGAGCAGCTGCGCGCCCTGAACGATGCCATCGACAAGTTCATGCAGTGAGTTTCAGGCAAAATAATACGCCCTCCGGATTTCTCCGGGGGGCGCCCGCTTATGCCGTGCCGGCCCATAGGTAACCTGCACAAATGAGCAGGTGGGTTGCCTAAGTTCTGTTTCACTGCTTCCAACTTCCGGGACAAGTCTCCGGGAGGCCTGCAATCCGCAGATTCAAATCAGCATCCCTTATGAGAGATGTGGGTTTCATGGGCCGTGAAGTCTGAAAAGACTACACGGACACAGCAGAAAAATTATTCTTCAGATGATTCTTCCTCGTCTTCGTCGTCGTAGAGGAGCGCCATGAAACGCTCATAGACATCCTGAAGCTCTGCTTCATCGTCGATGGATTCAAAGACCTCATCGCCGTTTTCATCTTCCACAACACGCAGGAGAATGAAGCCGTAGTCAGGATCGTCTTCCTTCATATCCGCAGGGAGGAAGGACATATAGGTCTGGCCGTTATAGTCCATGGATTCGATCACTTCCAGCTCGAACTCCTGGCCGTCGTCGTCTACGATGGTGATAAAATCGCTTCCGAATTCGTCGCTCATCTCTTCAGCCTCCTGTAATCTGGTACTTCTATTGTATCGCATCACCGAAGAGAAATCAATAGTCACACAAGAAAAAACCCATTCTGATCGAATGTGATCGGAATGGGCTTTTTCCTGCATCGCAAACGGGCGCCCGGTTCCTCCCGGTCCCGCTTTTCGGCAGAAGCCGCAGGGGGAGGAGCTCAGCGCTGCTCGTTTACATAGATGTTCGCTTTGCTCTGAATCAGGCGGGCGACTTCATCGACGCTCTTCTGGTCGGCGAAGAAGGCCTGGGCCTGCTCGTTGACGATGTCAAAGATGCTGGTGTCATAGCTTGCGACCTTGGTGCAGGTCTCGATGATGGAGAGCACTTCATCGGCCTGCTCCTGGGTCATGGCGTAGATGTGGTGTTCCACACCGCTGTCGTCGATCCAGCCGCCGCGGCTTTCCTCGATCTTCTCGCCGTTTTCATCCAGAAGAATGTTGCCGTCGGCATCCTTGCGGTATTTCGGCGTCATGAAATCTTCCAGCTGCTTGTTGAAGACATTGCGGTTGGAAGGAATGTTGTACTGGCCGGTCTGGCCGGATTCCGTGAGCATGGAGCGGAGAAACTCCCAGGCGGCGTCCTTGTCGGCGCAGTTACGGCTCATGGCAAAGCCGTTTTCAAAGCGCATGATGCTGCCGACGCCGCTGCTTGACGGCCAGCCGATATAGGTGGCCTTGCCGCCGAAATTGGCACCGTTCCAGAGAATGGAATCCAGACCGTAGAGGTAGGTCTGGGTCAGCATCTGGCG
>CAMKEK010000174.1:0-3558 GCA_946411545.1 uncultured Clostridia bacterium | reverse complement strand
AAACGGAAGATCGGATCAAGGGCTTAAAATCCGGCGTGGATTATTTCCTGCTGCAGCCGTATGATGTGAGGGAGTTGCTGGCCAGCGTCGATGCGCTGCTGCAGCGGATCACGGATCAGGTGGAGGAACCGCTCTTCGGGAACACCCGTCTGATTCTTTCATCCGGCAAACTGTCTACCGGCGATCAGAGTGTACGGCTCTCTGCGAAAGAATTTGAAGTGATGCGTCTGCTTCTGCAGGCGAAGGACCGTTTGCTCTCCAAGGAGGTTATTCTGGCCCGCGTCTGGGGATATGATTCCAACGCGGTGGAGAACCATGTGGAGGTCTATGTAGGCTTCCTTCGGAAAAAGCTCCGCAGCATCGGCTCCAACCTGGAGATCAAGGCCGTGCGCCGTATGGGCTATACGCTGGAGATCCGGGAAGAGGACTGAGCGGACCTGAAACAGAACAGAAGAAAAAAAGATACCGGCCGGAGAAGGTGATTCTCCGGCCGGTATCTTTATGGGCAAAACAGCTTATACGGCTTATACGGGAGCGGCAGAGCGAGATTCTTCCTCTCGGAGCAGGTGCATCAGAGCCTGAAACCCGGCTTCGGAGAAGATGCTCATCCGGGCAATCAGACCGCGGACTTCTTCATCCGTGTAGTCGCCATAGATGAGGTCGGTATATTCGTCCAGTTTCATGTGCAAAATGATTCTGACCAGGGGCGGATCCACCGGTTTTCCCGCACTGCGGTCGAAAAATGCCTGATATCTGGGATAAAAACAGTCTTCCACCAGCCATCGGCGGAAACCTGCGTACTTTGTCCCCTCTGCGCAGTCGAGCAGGAGCCGGCACTCCTCCCGGTGATTCCGGGCGAAGGTGATCGAACGGAGCTCGTCCTCGACGCTGCCGAGACTTGCCGCATTCCGTTCGGCTGCGGAGTTGAAGAGCTCCCGAAAGGCAGAGACCGACGGTTCCACGATAGAGCAGAACAGATCCTCCTTTTTTTCAAAGTGAGAATAAAAGGCGCCGGTTGTGACATTGGCGTTCCGACAGATCACACGGAGGGACGCACGGTCAAAGCCGTGTGCCAGAAACTGCTGCTTGCCGCTCTGGAGAAGAGCGGTCCGGATTTCATCATTCTCAGGAAGCAACTCGGTCACCTCGGTGAGCTTAGTCTAACTAATCCTGAGAATAGCATACGAAAAAAGTAAAGTCAAGGAAAAAAGTTAGAAAGTCATAACTATAGATAAAATATGCTAATTTCGAGAGCCGTTCCGGTACGAATTAAAAAGTGAACCGGATTCTCGGTACAGAGAATCCGGCTTGGAAGGATCCAATTTCAGGTCCGGGGAGACCCGGACGGAAGGAGAAAGGACAGCAGCTCGTACAGAGACGGGAAAACCTGTTCTGCGAGGGAGCGGATCTCTTCCGTCGGCTGCAGCAGATCGGGAACCATCAGGGGATGGGTTCCGGCGGCCGCCGCGGCCCGGATTCCGTTGAAGGAATCCTCAATCACGCAACAGTCTTCGGGAGCGGCATGCAAAGCCTCCGCTGCCCGGAGGAAAATCTCCGGGTGCGGTTTGGAGTGCGTTACCATGTCTCCACCGATCACGACGTCAAAGAAATCCAGAAAACCGGCATCCCGCAATTCCCGCCGTACCAGATCGCTGTGCGTAGAGGAGGCAAGGGCAAGCGGAACATGCTTTGCCGCCAGAGAGGAAAGCAGCTCCGGCGCCCCCGGCTTCACAGGGAGTCCTTCACGCTCGTAGTGCTCATGATACAGGTCGCGGATCCGTCCGTCAAAGGCCTCCCAGGGGAAGGAGACGCCATAGCGCTCGGTGAGAATTTCATGGGTGCGGACTGTGGTGGTTCCGATGACGGAAGGATAGACCTCCGCAATCCCCGGAATGCCGAGTTCTTGAGCGGCCTGAATCCAGAGACGCCTGGCCAGGTGCTCGGTGTCAAAGATCACACCGTCCATGTCGAAGATGACAGCCTGCATGGCTTATGCCTCACGGATGATGCGGCGGATAACCTTCTCACAGCGCTTTTTGTTATAAACGACCGGAACCGGATAGACCGGGTTGGCCTCAGCAAGGGCCCACCTGACCATCTGCGGGATATCCTCTTCTTTGATGAAATCAAAGCCGGTTGGGATCTCCATGCGCCTGTTCATGGCGCGGATCTCCGCGATGAAAGCTTTGGCTTTTTCTTCATCGCTTCCGTCGAACTTCACACCGGTGAGTTCGGCCAGATGAGCCAGTTTTTCGTAGACGGCCTCACCGTAATCCTCCAGAACAATCGGCAGAATCACGGCGTTCGCGAGACCGTGGGGCGTATTATAGAGACCGCCCAGGGTGTGGGCGATGGCGTGAACATTGCCGACACCGGCACGGGTGAAGGCAAAGCCGGCCTTGTATGCCGCGATCAGCATCTGGGTGCGGGCTTCCATGTCGTTTCCGTCGCGATAGGCGCGTTCCAGGTAACGGAAGATCTCACAGACGGCTTCTTCGGCGAGCCGGATGCTCTCACTGGTGTTATAGGTCCAGCAGATATAGGCCTCAATGGCATGGGTCAGCGCGTCCATTCCCGTTGTGGAAGTGATTTTCGGCGGAAGCTCCCGGGTCATCTCGGGGTCCAGAACTGCGTACTTCGGGATGAGATGCAGGTCCATGAGTGCGTACTTATGGTGGGTGTCGCTGTCGGTGATGACGGCAGCGATGGTTGTCTCAGATCCGGTTCCGGCGGTAGTGGGCACCGCAATGAAAGGAGGGATCTTCCTCATGACTTTCAGAAGGCCTGCCATCCTGCCGACCTCCGTCTTCGGCCGGACGACGCGGGCGGCCGCGGCTTTTGCCGCGTCCATCGGAGAGCCGCCTCCGACGGCGATGAAGCCCTCACAGGCGTTGTCCAGATAAAGCTTCTGAATGCGGTTGACGGTGTTGACAGAGGGGTTGGACTCTACCTCGGCAAAGAGTACATAGGAGATGCCGGCCGCATCCAGCTCGGAGAGAATTTTCGGGGCGAGCTTTTTGCCGATGGTGGGACCGGTCACGACCATGACCTTTCTGACCTTTTCTTTCCTGAGGAGGGAAGGAATCTTCTGAATGCTGCCGATGCCGGAAACGGGGACGGGACGGCGCCAGTACAGGCAGCGCGCACCGACGTTGAACACCGCCTGGAAGGAGCGGTAATAAGCCTTTTTCACCATATGGAAGTCCTCCGAATCATTGATGCTTTTACTTTACCACCGGGGAGATAAAACCGCAAGGACGATTTCCGGATTCTTTCGGAACGCCGGAAACGAGTGGCTCTTCCAATTTCCCGCTTTTTGGGGTATGATGGAGACAGGCTTTCGAAAGGAGCGGAGAACGATGACAAATTACTGCGGATACATGGGGAAGGTCCTGCTGCTGGATCTGGGAACCCATACAGCGGAAAACTATATCTGGACCGATCTGGACCGCGAAAAGTACATCGGCGGCAAAGCCATGGCGTCCAAAATCCTCTATGACAACCTGACCGGAGCGGAGAAGCCTTTTGATTCCGAAAACCTCATCGTGATTGCGACAG
>CAMKEK010000173.1:0-3561 GCA_946411545.1 uncultured Clostridia bacterium | reverse complement strand
ACGTGTATGACGCGGTGCGGCGTGAGTTCGCGGCGAGGGGCTGCTACTTCCTGAAGGGAGACGAACTGGACAAGGTCCGCAAAACAATCCTCATCAACGGCTCGCTGAACGCGAAGATCGTCGGCCAGTCGGCGGCGACCATTGCGGCGCTGGCGGGCGTGACGGTTCCGGAAGGGAGCAAGATCCTGATCGGCGAGGTCGACTCGGTGGAGCTGAGCGAGGAGTTTGCCCATGAAAAGCTCTCCCCGGTGCTGGCGATGTACCGTGCGGCGGACCTGCAGGACGCCTTCTCCAAGGCCGAGCGCCTGATCGAGGACGGCGGCCGCGGCCATACCTCCTCCATTTATCTGGACACGGTTACCGGCCAGGAAAAACTGGCGGAGTTCCAGGACCGGATGAAGACCTGCCGCATCGTTGTGAACACCCCCTCGTCCCACGGCGGTCTCGGCGACCTGTATAACTTTGCCCTGACGCCGTCCCTGACACTGGGCTGCGGCTCCTGGGGCGGGAACTCCGTCTCCGAAAACGTCGGGGTCAAACACCTGCTGAACATCAAAACCGTCGTGGAAAGAAGGGAGAACATGCTGTGGTTCCGCGCACCTGAAAAGATCTACACCAAACGGGGCTGCCTGCCGACGGCTCTGGCCGAGCTCGGAGAGATGGGCAAGACCCGCGCCTTCGTGGTCACCGGTCCGCACCTGTACAAGTCCGGCGCGGCGGCACCGATCTTCGAGCAGCTGGAGAAAATGGGCATCCAGTTTACCTGCTTCTTCGACGTGCCGAACGACCCCACCCTGGAATGCGCCAGACGCGGCGCGGCCCAGATGCTGAGCTTCAAGCCCGATGTCATTCTCGCCCTGGGCGGCGGCTCGCCCATGGACGCGGCCAAGATCATGTGGGTGCTGTATGAGCATCCCGAGGCGGACTTTGCCGATATGGCGATGCGCTTCTCGGACATCCGGAAGAGAATCTACAAGTTCCCGAAGATGGGCGAAAAGGCATACTTTGTCGCGATTCCCACCTCGGCCGGAACCGGAAGCGAGGCAACCCCCTTCGCCGTGATCACGGACGAGAGCAGCGGGATCAAGTATCCTCTGGCGGACTATGAGCTGATGCCGAACATGGCAATCGTGGACACCGACCTGCACATGAGCGCACCCAAGGGCCTCACGGCTTCCTCCGGCATCGACGCGGTGTCCCACGCCCTGGAGGCCTATGCCTCGGTGATGGCCACGGATTATACCGACGCCCTGGCGCTGAAGGCGCTGAAGACGCTGTTTACCTATCTGCCCCGCGCCTATGAAAACGGCCAGACGGATCTGGAGGCGAGAGAGAAGGTCGCCAATGCCGCCACCATGGCCGGTATGGCCTTTGCCAACGCCTTCCTCGGCGTGATGCACTCCATGGCGCACAAGCTGGGCGCCTTCCACCACATTGCCCACGGTCTGGCAAACGCCCTGATGATGGACGAAGTCATCCGCTTCAACTCGGCCGAGGTCCCGACCAAGATGGGCACCTTCCCGCAGTATGACCACCCGCACACCATGGCCCGCTATGCGGAGATCGCCGCTTATCTGGGCTGCAGAGGCGGAAGCGACGAAGAGCTGGTCGCGGCGCTGATCGGGAAGATCGATGATCTCAAGCAGAAAATCGGCATCAAGCCCAGCATCCGGGACTATGTGCCGGATGAGGAGGCTTTCCTCGCGACACTGGACGAGATGACGGAGCAGGCCTTCGATGACCAGTGCACCGGAGCCAATCCCCGTTATCCCCTGATGAGCGAGATCCGCCAGATGTATCTGAACGCCTATTACGGAAACACCTTCCGGGAGAGGGAGACGCCCGACACCATGCAGTTGGAGAGGAGCTGAGCACATGAAACTGGATACTGTGATTGCGGAAAGAAAGACAAAAACCATCTATCGCGACGGAGACTGCTGTGTCAAGGTCTTTAACAGCACGTTTTCCAAGGCGGACATCCTGAACGAAGCGCTGAACAACGCCCGCGTGGAGGATGTGGGCCTGTATGTGCCGAAAATCCTGGAGGTCACCACCATCGACGGCAAGTGGGCCATCGTTTCCGAGTTTATCGAGGGAACCACCCTGAGCCATCTGATGCGGGACAACCCGGAGAAGAAGGAGGAATATCTGGACCTGCTGGTGGAGACCCAGATGCAGATCCATTCCAAGCACAGCCCGCTTCTGAGCCGCCTGAAGGACAAGATGAACCGGAAGATCCTCGCGGCCGATCTGGATCCCGTGACACGCTACGAGCTGCTGATCCGCCTGGAAGGGCTGCCCACGCATGACAAGCTCTGCCACGGCGACTTCTGCCCGTCAAACGTCCTGCTGACGCCGGACGGAAAGCCCTATATCATCGACTGGGCCCATGCGACCCAGGGCAACGCCTCCGCGGATGTGGCCCGGACCTATCTCACCTTCCATCTGTCGGGAGATGCGGCGACGGCCGAAAAGTACCTGAACCTCTTCTGCGAAAAGAGCGGCACGGACAAACGCTATGTCCAGAAGTGGATGCCGATTGTGGCGGCCTCCCAGTCCGTCAAGGGAAATCTTGAGGAGCGGGACTTCCTGCTCAGCTGGACAAACGTGGCCGACTACGAATAAGCAAGCGCCGCCCCTGATGACGGAAAAACGGAATTCCCCCTGAACGGATATGCCGATGAAGCTGAAAACACATTGACTTTTTTTCCCCGGACCTTTACAATGTGACCGTGAACGCACCGTGCATACAAAACGAGAAAGGGAGAACCCCGTTATGAATGCGAAGAAGCTGAAACCGATCACCAACAAGCTGCTTTGGATCTTTGCCATCGGACAGTTCGGATGGAGCCTGCTGTCGGGCATCGTGTCCAACTGGATGGTCTACTACTACACCGGCAGCCCGGATGCGCAGAACCCGAACACCGGCATTTTCGCCTCCGGCATTACCCAGAATCCGATCCTCTTCAAGCTGACGCTGTTCGGCCTGGTGCTGGCGGTAGGGCGCATCTTCGATGCCGTTACCGATCCGCTGATCGCCGGATGGTCGGACAGAAGCAATTACAAAGGCGGCCGCCGCATCCCCTTCATGCGCACGGTGGCGATTCCGTTTGCGCTGGTGACCATCGGCCTGTTCACCATACCCCAGACGGCAAACACCGTCGTGAACGACGCGCTTCTCTTTGTGCTGCTGCTCCTGTTCTATCTGGTGATGACCATCTTCTGTACCCCGTATAACGCGCTGATCGCGGAGCTGGGCGACACCCAGGAGCACCGGATCAACGTCTCGACCTTCATCTCCTTCACGTTCATTGCAGGCCAGAGCATTTCCTTCATGCTGCCAAATGTGGCAGGGCTCCTTCAGGGCGCGGTGGGGCAGGCGGGCTCCGTCCGCCTCGCGGTGGCGATCATGTCTGCCGTCGCCTGCATTGCGATGCTGATGCCGTCCCTCTACATCAAGGAGCGGGATTACATCGATTCCAAACCCAGCGAGACAAAGGCCTTCCGGTCCCTGCTCAAGACCTTCTCCAACGGGCAGTTCCGCCGCTTTGTCTACAGCGA
>CAMKEK010000172.1:0-3566 GCA_946411545.1 uncultured Clostridia bacterium | reverse complement strand
TCCAGGCCGGACATGCATTCGTGCAGCGGATCGTCAAAGACCGTGGTACGGCCGGAAAGACCTTCTTCAATGACCAGACAGTCTTCCCCCAGCGCTTTTTGCAGCAGGCAGGTCCAGCGTTCGTCCTCATTGAAGCGGTCGCCGCCGTCGGCACAGTCCTTCGGGTCGGCGCAGTAGCCGTGGGTATTGGAATCGCCGAAGCAGACGATGTGTTTTTTCATTTCACGACCTCCGGAAGGGAGGCTGCGACGGCGGACTGGCCGACACGGCGGAATTTTTCATCCGGAAGCGCGAGGCGCAGCGAAGCTGCGAGTTCGGGATATTCATCCGCCAGGACCGCTTTGCAGGTGTCGAGCAGGACATCGCCGCCCTTTCCGGACATGACGCGGCCGAGAAGAAGGAGATTCTCGCAGCCATACAGGGTGTTGTAGTAATACAGCGTGTGGGCCAGATAGCAGCCGATGCTGCGGTAAACCCTGGCGGCACGTTCATCGCCCTCCTCCATGAGCTTCTGGACGACCTTGAGCTTCTCGGCGGGGGAGAGGGAGGCGTCCAGCTCAATTCCGGCGGCGGGGGCCAGCTTGATGACGCCGTCCTGGGAGAAGTATTTCACGCCGCAGCCGATGTCGCCGCTCCACTCGTCCTCCATGGCGGCGGGGTTGGCGTCCACCGGGACGAAGGCAAGTTCATTCAGCCAGCCGGTGATGCGTCCCTCAGGGTCTACAAAGCCGACGGCTTCACTGGTGCCCATGGCGATGCCGAGGACGTTGTTGGCCTCCAGGCTCATGGCGCCGGCCAGGGCGGTGACATCGCCGTCGTTGATGACGGAGAAGGGAATATCCGGGCCGAAGGTGTCGGTGATGGCACGGATATAGATGTCCTTGACCTTCTTTTCGTACAGCTCCTGAGGAACCTTCAGGAAGAGAGAGGCATTCATGGTGCGGTTGTTGATATAGATGCCGGCGGAGGAGACACCGACCGCATCCACCCGGGGAAGATGTTCGGCGGCGGATTTCAGTGCGGCCACGATCCCGTCATAGTGATAATCCGGATCCGCGGTGGTCTTCGGAAACCAGACGACCTCTTCGGAATAAACCGGCTCCCCGTCGATCACGGCGGAAACCTTGCGGTCACTGCCGCCGGCGTCAAAACCGATCCTGCAGCCGTCCAGATGCCCGCCGATGGCCTTGGGCTCGTCATGGGGTTCCGGAAGCTGATCGACGGAAACCACCTCGAAGGGATGCTCAAAGACCTTGGCCATGAAGTCGGCGTCAAAGGCCTGCTGTCCCCCCTCACGGTAGGTATCCTTCAGATATGCGCAGATCTCTTCATCCCCGCAGACAAGAACCCGGAAACCGCCCTTCATCCAGAGAAGGGTTTTGACAAGGCGCTCAATATAATAGCGGTCGGCGTCCGCCATCTCCGCGGTGCCGTGGATGAACGTGCGGACAGAGGCCATCTGACCGCCGGCACGCTCGACGGCGATACCGATGGGCTTTTTGGCATCGGCAAGAAAGGCATCGTTAAAACGCTGCAGCGGGTAAAAATCCGGGTCCAGCTCGGGAATGTTCTTCAGATTGACTTCAATTCCGTATCGGTTCATCAGGATCCCTCCGGTTCAGAAATAATATTGAAAGGCGCAGTGCCGAGCCCGGGGCGGAGACAGAAGCTTCGCCTCATGCGGTTCGACGGATGCGCTGCTGCGGTCATTATAGCATCTCTTTGCGAGTCTGTCATCCTCTTTTTGAACGGAAATTTCAAATAATATTTGTATTGAAATTTTCTTTCATTGCTGGTACACTGTAGAGCATGAGAAGATCCTATCTGATCAGAAGTCAGAGCTGCGATATACTTTTTAATAAGGAGCGGATAAGAACGATGGAAGAAAGCACGAAGAAAAAACTGCTGGAGAGCAGAGCCTGGATCCGGGAGGAGCTGGAGCGCTGCACGGAATTCTGGCTGAAAAACGGCATGGACCCCGTCAACGGCGGTGTGTATACCTGCCTTGACCGCGAGGGAAAGGTTTTCTCCACGGACAAGAGCGTGTGGATGCAGGGACGCTGCGGCTGGATCTTTTCCTGGCTGTGCCATCTTTACGGCGTGAAGGACGAGTGGCTGAAGGCGGCGAAGAGCTGCCTGGATTTCATGGAAGCCCACTGCATCAACCGCGAGGCGGGCGATCGCATGTACTTCACCGTGACCGCGGACGGAAAGCCGCTGCGTCAGAGAAGGTACTGCTTCTCCGAGGCCTTCTATGCCATGGCGAATGCGGAATACTACGGTGTCACCGGTGAGAAGGAATGCCTTTTACGCGCCCGCAGAGCCTATGATCTCTACTGGAACCTCAACCACGGCATGCCGGATCCCACCGGCCTCGGCCCGAAGACGGTTCCGGAGACCCGCAGCGGCAGAGCCTTCGGCATCCCGATGATCTATCTGAATGTGACTTCCGTGCTGATGCGGGTCGACCCGGAGCAGAAGGCGCTGTACGAAGAAAGGGCGGCCTCCTGCGTGGAGGACATTTTCCGCTATCATGTGAAGGACGACCTGGGCTGCATCCTGGAGAACGTCGGCCCTGAAGGGGAAGCGCGTCTGGATGTGACCGAGGGCAGGATCGTCAATCCGGGCCACGATATCGAAGGTGTCTGGTTCCTGCTTGAGCACGCCAAACGTACCGGAGACGTGGACCTGGTGGAGAAGGCGGAGACCATCTTCAACCGTGCCATCAACGCCGGCTGGGACAAGGAATACGGCGGACTGCTGTACTTCATCGACTGCCTGGGCAGACCGCCCGAGGCCTACGAGCATGACATGAAGCTCTGGTGGCCGCATGACGAGATCCTGATCTCCTCGATGATGCTCTACCGGGATACCGGAAAGAAGGAGTATCTCGACTGGTTCTTCAAGACGCTGGACTACTGCAAAACTTATTTCTCAGACCCCGAATTCGGTGAGTGGTACGGCTATCTGCGGCGTGACGGTAAGCCGACAGAGCCGCCCTGCAAGGGTTCCACGTTCAAAGGCCCCTTCCATCTGCCGCGCATGCTGAGCATGGTTGACGTGATGATGGGAGAGCTTCCGGAACTGAAGTAAGGAGGAAGCGGGATGCCTCTGAGCAGCGTCAATGTCATAGACAAGATCAGCGAGGAATACTATGACCTGACAACAGCGGAAAAAAAGGCCGCTGACTATGTGCTGCGCCATCCGCGGGAGAGCCAGTTTCTCTCCATTGCCGAACTTGCAGAGGAGAGCGGTGTGGCGGAGGCAACCATCTCACGCTTCTGCCGCAGGCTTGGATACAAGGGCTACAACGCCTTTAAGCTGGCGATTGCCAATTCCACCGCACGGCAGCGTTCCGGAACGGAGGACCTCTCCGGGCAGATTGAGCTGTCCGACAGTCTGGAGGACATGTGCCGCAAGCTGTATTCCGCGGATATGGCGGCGATGACAGAAACCCTGAATCTCATCAACCCCGATCAGATCCGGACGGCGGTCCGGCTCCTGGCCAACGCGGATAAAGTCCTGTGTATGGGCCAGGGAGGGTCCATGGTGATGGCCGAAGAGGC
>CAMKEK010000171.1:0-3584 GCA_946411545.1 uncultured Clostridia bacterium | reverse complement strand
TAGTACTTCTGCTCCAGCTTCTTGCCGGTGAGGACGGCGTCCTTGGCGTTGATGATGATGACGTAGTCGCCGCAGTCAACATGCGGGGTGTAGTCGGTCTTGAGCTTGCCGCGAAGCAGATCGGCGGCGAGGGCGGCCGTCTTGCCCATGGGCTTGCCGGCGGCATCAAGAACGTACCACTTGCGGGCCGCAGCGGCCTGCTCCTTGGTTACCAGGGTAGTAGACATGTTCTTCCTCCGAAAATAACATAATGTTTGACAAATTCAGGGCGACGGGGAACGGGGCGTCCCCGAACGCGCTTCATCTTTATACCACAAGGCAGCAGGCTTGTCAACGGAAAACTTTTCAAACAAATTGAAATCTCTTTAATTCTTCGGAAATCTCTCAAAATCTTGAAAATTCAAAGAATGAATTTTCAAAAATCGGGCATCTCAAGTCTGAGATGCCCGATTCGTTCAGCCGACGCCTCCGTCGATGAAGAGATACTTGTTCTGAAAATCCGTCTGGGTCAGGGTATTGCCGGTTTCCCGGATCTCCAGGTTTTCCGCAACCTTGCGGACGGTGTCCATGCCGAGCTGGCCGCAGACCTCGATGATCCAGCCCTTTTCCTCGTTGGAGAGAAGAACATAATCGTACTCAAGGTCATAGGCGTCGATATGCAGATCCATCTCCGGGATGTCCCGCTCGTCAAAATGCTGTTTCCCATGAAAGCTCAGCACATCGACGCCCAGCTCATCCCAGTGCTCTTCCGTGACATTCTCCGGCGTCTGGTAGAGCATCAGCATGGCGCCGCCGTCATTGAACTGGGCCATGGAATAGGTCTCGATCAGGATCGGCTGGCCGATCTCCTTGTACTCTTCCGGGTAGCGGCCGGCATTTTCCGCCCAGCACAGAGACTCGGAAGCAAAGCGCCGAAACCAGGTGTCCTTATCGATTTCGTTCCAGGGCGCACTGCCGGGGAGCTCTTCGGGAAGGTCGAAGGGGAGCCAGCCGGGCCGGAACTCGATCTCCCGGCTCTCCGCAACCGCCGGGAAGGTCAGGACGAGCTTGGCGTCGGACCATTCCAGATAGCCGTTTTCACTGTCGTCCCAGTGAATCTGGAAGGTTTCCTTGGCATCCGGGACGCGGGTGGAGATGGAAAACAGACCGGCGGCAAAGGCCGTAACGGTGAACAGGCAGACAAGAACGGCCGCAATCAGAAGAATCCTGCCGGCCTTGCGTGCGCCAGCCTGGTTACGGGATGAATCAAGATGCATGAGATTGTCCTCCTTCATATCGCCGAGGAGGACCGCCGCGGACGCAAGATAGTCATCCGAGATCCCGCTCATGGCGTCGAACAGAGAATTGCGGTTCAGCATAAGCCCTCCTCCTTCAGGTAAGTCTGCAGCTTCAGCCGGGCCCGGCGAAGCACGGTTTTGGTTTTCCCGACGGTCCATCCGGTGCGGGCGCTCAGCTCCGCGTGGGAAGCGGCGTAGAAATACCGTGCGACGAAGGCGTCACGCTCCAGGGGCTTCAGCCCTGCAAGAAAGCGGTTTACCGCCTCCGTGAGCTCGTTGGCTTCCACGACTCGCTGCGGATCGGTGCCTCCGGGAATGCACTCGGCCAGCTCATCCAGCACGAGGTCCATCTCGGCCCCGCCGCGTTTGGCGGCATGGGCTTCACGCAGACGGGAGATCGCAAGATTTCTCGTCACGCGGGAGAGCCAGGCGGGAAACAGCTTCGGCTTCTCCGGCGGGATGGCGTTCCAGGCGTGCAGCCAGGTGTCGTTGACACATTCCTCCGAGTCTTCACGGCTGTTCAGAATGCGGTCTGCGACACAGAAGCAGAGCCGCCCGTATTTTGCCTCGGTCTCGGTCAGGGCCGCGGCCTGCCGTAGCCGGTACAGATTCAGAATTGCCTCGTCGTCCATCGGTATCCTCCATCGGGTTGAAGAACGTTCTCACCTCTATAGACGCAGAAAAAGGAAAAGCGTTTCACGGTTTACAGAAAAAAACTGCTGCCGGGTTTTCCGACAGCAGAAGTTGTTTTTGAAATGGACGGTAAAACAGACTCATCCGCCGATCTGGTTCATGTTCCGGGCCGCATGGCTGCGCTCGGTATAAGACAGCTCGCCGTGCCATTTCGGTTTGGAGAGGATGGCCGAACGAAGCGTCTCCACCATGCCGTCATAATCCAGACCCTTCAGGGAAATTTCGTCCGAAGAATGGAGACAGGGCTTGAGCTTCCCGTCGGCGGTGAGGCGGATGCGGTTGCATTCGGCGCAGAAATGCGCGCTCACCGGACTGATGAGGCCGACGTTTCCCCGGGCATCGGGAAGCCGGTAAAGCTTCGCGACACCGCCGTCCGCCGGGAGGGGACTCAAGTCCGGGAGGCGATCGGTCACAACCGTGTAAGGAATAAAAGCGTCCGGACCGAAATCCCCGCTGTCGTACATGGGCATGAGTTCAATAAAGCGGACATCCACGGGATACCGCTGTGTAAGAGCGGCGAGTGTGGGAATTTCATCGTCATTGAAGCCGCCGATCAGCACGGAATTGATCTTGATCTTCTCAAATCCGGCTTCCAGGGAGGCTTCGATCCCGGCCAGGGCGTCTTCAAGGTTTCCAATCCGGGTGATGTAACGGAACTTCTCCGCGTCCAGCGTGTCCAGGCTGATGTTCAGGCGGCGGACGCCGGCTTCACGCAGCGGCGCCGCGAGCTTCGGGAGCAGGGTCCCGTTGGTGGTGAGACAGACTTCCTCGATCCCATCCACCGCGGCGGCGGCGCGGCAGAGCTCGACAATGTTGCTCTTGACCAGAGGTTCTCCGCCGGTGATGCGAAGCTTTCGGATCCCGAGGGCGGCAGCGGCCCGGATGGCCATGATCATTTCTTCCTGGGTGAGCATCTCCTCATGGCGCTTTTTGCAGACGCCGTCCTCCGGCATGCAGTAGCGGCAGCGCAGATTACAGAGTTCCGTAACGGAAAGACGGAGATAGGTGATCTGCCGTCCGTAGGTATCGATCATCGTTGACTTCATCTCACTTTGCTGTCCGGCAGGCCGGACGCTGGGTACTTTTATCTTTTGAATTATTCCACAAGCCTGAGATTCTGTCAAGAGGGTGACAAGTTTCTGTAGCGGATGGAAGGGAAGTATGCTATACTGATGCCGGTGATGAAAATGACAAAGGATGCGATTCTGGAACTGCTTCGGCAGCATGCGGATACCTATGTATCGGGGGCAGAGCTGGCGAAAATCCTCTCGGTCAGCCGGACGGCGGTCTGGAAGGGAATGGAGCAGCTTCGGGAAGAAGGCTACAAAATTGACTCCGTAACCAACAAGGGCTATCGGCTCTCATCCGGGAGCGACGTGCTTCGGGAAGAAGACATCAGAAAATATCTCACGGCGGAAGGCCTGGACCTGCGGGTATATCGCACGATCACGTCCACCAATACGGTGCTGAAGACGATGGCCGAGGAGGGCGCCCCGGAGGGGCGCTGCCTGATCGCCGGAGAGCAGACGGCCGGCCGCGGCCGGCGCGGGAGAAGCTTTTATTCTCCGCCGGACAGCGGGATCTATCTGAGCGTCCTGCTGCGCCCTGCCCTGC
>CAMKEK010000170.1:0-3599 GCA_946411545.1 uncultured Clostridia bacterium | reverse complement strand
GCTGGGCACCGGTGTCACGGCGGTCATTCAATCCTCCTGCGCTACCGCGGTCATGGTCGTCGGTTTTGTAAACGCCGGCATGATGAAGGTCCGTCAGGGAATCGGCGTCATTCTCGGTGCGATTCTCGGCACCAGCATCACCGGCTGGGTGATCTGCCTGAGCTATCTTGACGGAGCCGGCGGCGTGGCGGAGCTGATTTCCACCGCCACGCTGACAGGGCTTGTCGCTGTCGCGGGGATCGGCCTTCGCATGTTCGCGAAAAAGAAAGCCTCCCGCTATATCGGGGACATTCTCATGGGTTTTGCCGTGCTGATGACCGGAATGAGCGTCATGTCCTCTTCTGTAGCTGCCCTTGGGAAAACACCGTGGTTTATCGATGCGCTGACGAAAATGTCACACCCCGTAATCGGAATCCTGGTCGGTGCCCTCTTTACCGCCCTGCTCCAGTCCGCCTCCGCGGCAGTCGGTATTGTTCAGGCCCTGAGCGTTACGGGCGCCATGAGTTTTGAATCGTCCTTCCCGCTTCTGCTTGGCATCGCCTTTGGTGCTTCGGCTCCGGTCCTGTTCTCCGCCATCGGCGCGAATGTGGCAGGCCGGCGGGCTGCGCTGGTCTACCCCGTTGCCACTGGCTTCGGCGTGGTGGTGTGCGGCTGTCTCTTCTATCTTGCCAACGGCGTTCTTCATTTCCCGTTTCTGAAGCAGATCATGAATCCTTTTTCCCTCGCCGCTGTCAATTCCATCATGCGCTTTGCGATGGTTCTGCTTCTGCTGCCCCTTGCCAATGTGATTGAGACCGTCGTCACGAAACTGGTGCCGGACCGTCCGGAAGAGAATGATGCCCCCGTCATCCAGCTGGAGGAGCGCTTCCTGGCCTATCCGGCCCTCGCCATCGAACAGTCAAAGCTCACCATCAACGACATGTCACAGGTCTCCGAGAAGTCGCTTCTCACCGCTCTGTCCCTCATCTTCGACTACAGCGAAGAGGGCTTTGAGCAGGTGAAAAAGCTGGAAGATGACGGTGATACCTACGAAGACTCTCTCGGTACCTATCTGATCCGGGTCACCGGACGCGAAATGACGGTTCAGGAGAACGAGGAAGTGAGCAAGTATCTCCACACGCTCTCCGACTTTGAGCGCATTTCCGACCATGCCCTGAATCTGGCCGAGAGTGCCAGGGAACTGCATGAAAAAGGTCTTTCCTTTTCCCCCAACGCGCAGAAAGAGCTGGATGTGCTCTTTGCCGCGGTCCGGCAGATTGTCAGCATGACGATGACGGCCTTCTGTGAGGAGGACCTGCCGCTTGCCGGCCGTGTCGAACCGCTGGAAGAGGTCGTGGACGAGCTCTGCGACCAGATGAAGCTCAACCATGTGGAGCGGCTTCAGCAGGGCATCTGCACCATCAAGCAGGGCTTTGTGTTCAACGACATCGTCACAAACTGCGAGCGTGTCTCCGACCACTGTTCCAACATCGCCGTCGCGATGATTGAGCTTTCCGGGGATGCATTCCGTACCCATACCTATGTACACGCCCTTCAGGAGAAGGAAACGCCGGAATTCCGGGAGGCTTACGAGGAATACCTCCGCCGCTTTGCCCTCTGACCGGCTCCGCCGGATGCGTTTTCCTTCCATCCGAGACAAATCAATCGCAGAACAGGAAAGAGACCGGGGATCCCCGGTCTCTTTCCTGTTCTGTATGGTTATTTCAGCACTTCACGAAGATACGTTCCGGTCACACTGTCCGGATTTGCCGCAATCTCCTCCGGCGTGCCGCAGGCAACGATCCGGCCGCCCTGCTCTCCGCCGCCGGGTCCCAGATCGATGATGTAATCCGCGTTTCCGATCAGGTCCAGGTCATGTTCGATCACGACCACCGTGGCCCCGGCCTCCACCAGCCGGTTGAACACCCCCAGCAGCACCTGCACATCCAGCGGATGCAAGCCGATGGTGGGTTCGTCAAAGACGAAGACCGAGTCCTCCTGGGTTCTTCCCATCTCCGACGCCAGCTTCAGGCGCTGTGCCTCGCCGCCGGAGAGGGCCGGGGTATCCTCCCCCAGTGTCAGGTATCCCAGGCCGAGGCTCTGCAGCACCTCGAGCTTCTCCCGGATTTTTCTGCTGCCGGAAAACACCTCGATTGCTTCGCTTACGGTCATGGCCATCAGCTCCGGCAGGGAGTAGGCCCGCTCGCTGTGCTTCGGCCTCCAGAGCAGGTCCTTGGCCTCCGTACCGTAGCGTCCGCCGCAGCAGTCCGGACAGGCGATCGTCACATCCGGCAGGAACTGCACGTCCAGGGAAATCTGCCCCGTCCCGTCACAGGTCGGGCAGCGCAGCGAGCCGGTGTTGTACGAGAAGGCCCCGGCATTCAGTTTCCGGCGCTTCGCCTCGTCCGTCCCGGCATAGAGCTTGCGCAGCTCGTCCAGCACGCCGCTGTAAGTCGCAACCGTAGAGCGGATGTTGATGCCGATGGGTGAGGCATCGATCAGGTTTACCCGGGTGATGCCGTCCGCCTCGACCGCGCGCACATGCATCGGCAGCTTCTCTCCGTTTGCATGGGCGTTCAGCGCCGGGATCAGACTCTCCAGAATCATGGTGGTCTTGCCGGATCCCGAGACCCCGGTCACCGCTGTCAGGCGCCCGCGCGGGAGCTTCACATCCAGGGCATGCACGGTGTGGATGGGCTCGGTCGCCATGCGGATCGTTCCTTTTTCAAAGAGGCGTTCCCGCGGCGTACGCTTCCGGGTCAGGACCGGCTCCTCTTCGGTGATGAAGCCCGCGATTCTGGACCCGGGAGTCTTTGCCACCTCGTCAACCGTTCCCTGGGCAATGACGCTGCCGCCGTCCTTTCCGGCCAGCGGCCCCATCTCGATCATATGGTCTGCCCGCTTCAGCACCCGCACATCGTGGTCCACCAGGACGACGGAGTTTCCGTCGGCGATCAGACTGTCCACCACCTCCATCAAGCCCTCGATGTTGGACGGATGCAGACCGATGCTCGGTTCGTCCAGCACATAGAGGACCCCCGTGGTCTCGTTCCGGACCGCTCTGGCCAGCTGGACCCGCTGACGCTCGCCGGTGGAGAGCGTGCTGCTGGCCCGGTCCAGGGACAGATAGCCGAGTCCCAGGTCCTTCAGGCGTCTGGCGTTGTCCAGGAAGGACTGGATGATGCTCTCGGCCATGGGGCGCATCTCCTCCGGCAGGGTCCCGGGGACGGCTTTCACCCAGGAGATCAGAGCGTCCAGCGTCATGGCGGTCGCCTCCGCCAAATTGATACCGGCCAGCGTGGATGAACGTACCTTTTTGCTGAGCCTGGTCCCGCCGCAGTCGGGGCAGGCCGCCTCATGGAGGAATTTCTCCACACGCTTCATGCCCTTCTCGTCCTTGACCTTGGAGAGGGCGTTTTCCACGGTATATTTCGCGCTGTAATAGGTGAAGTCCATCTCGGTTGCGATGTTGCTCTTTTCATTGACGTAAAAGAGATGCCGCTTCTCCGCCGGGCCGTGGAGGACGATCTCCTTCTCTTCCGGTGTCAGATCCCGGAAGGGAACGTCCGTCCGCACGCCCATGTCCCGGGCGATGTCCTTCATCAGGGACCACATCAGGC
>CAMKEK010000169.1:0-3617 GCA_946411545.1 uncultured Clostridia bacterium | reverse complement strand
TTACGATAGGAATAACGTATCGTAATGATAACGGAAAAGGTATGATGAAAGAGATCACCGCCGTGATAGAATATGATGAGTGAAAGCCCTGACCGGTACGAGGCCTGTTTCTATCCGGAACGCCGAAGAAACGGCGTTTGTCTGCAATGCAGACAGAGTGAAATGTGAGGGGAGCTGTATGGATCAGCAGCAGTACGTCAGTACCGGGATCAAGGGCCTCGACAGGGCGATTGACGGCCTGAGACCGGGGGATACCGTAACCTGGCAGATGGAAAACATCGGCGATTACATGTATGTCGCGACCCAGTTCGTGGTGGATGAAGCCCTGACCGGCCGCCCCATGGTCTACCTCCGCTTCGGCGATCACGACGAGCTGGTCCCGACGGAGGTGCTTCAGGCCAGGGGGGCGAACATCCGGAAAATCACCCTGGATCCCGCGGTCGGGTTCGAGACCTTTGCGGTGCAGGTGCACAGGATCATATCGGCAGAAGCGGAGAATACATTTTTCCTGTTTGACTGTCTCTCTGAGCTGCAGCGGTACTGGTTTTCGGACCTGATGATCTGCAACTTTTTCTGCCTGACCAGCGAGTTCATCGCGTCCCGCGGCGCGCTCTGCTATGTGGCGCTGCAGTATGAGCGGCATATCTATGAGACCGTCTCGCGCATCCGGCATGCCACGAATGTCCTCATGAACATCCGCACGATGGACGGCTGCACCTATATTCACCCGGTGAAAGCCGAGGGAAGGGACAGCCGGTACATGTACTTCCCGCTGCGCATTCACGGAAGCAAGTGCGAGGCCGTCACGTCCAGCAGCGAGACCTATGCCATTTTCGATATTTTCACCCAGACGGGAGAGCGTCGGGACTGCTGGGACAGTATGTTCGATTCGGTGAGCATTGATCACCCGGAGCCGACGGACCCGGAGGGACTTGCACTGAAGGAAAACATCATGCGCTGCCTGCTGGGGACGGAGCCCACCCGCCTGGAGCTCTGCCGGAAGTATTTTACCATGCGGGACCTGATGGAAATCAAGCGCCGGGAGATCGGAACGGGCTGCATCGGGGGCAAGTCGGTCGGCATGCTGCTGGCGCGGCATATCATCCGGGACACGGATCCCGAGCTCTATGCAAAACGCATTGAACCCCATGACTCCTATTTTATCGGGGCGGATGTGTTCTATACCTACGCGGTGCAGAACAACACCTGGGATCTGCGGACCAAGATGATCAAGCCCGAGGACTATCTCCGGGTTGCGCCGGAATTCCGGGATCGGCTTCTGCACGGGACCTTCATGCCCACCATCAAGGAGCAGTTTCTCTCCATGCTGGAGTATTTCGGCCAGTCGCCCATCATCGTGCGTTCCAGCTCGCTGCTGGAAGACGGAATCGGAAACGCTTTCGCGGGAAAATACGAGAGCGTCTTCTGCCCGAGTCAGGGGAGCCTGGAAGAGCGCTATGAGGTGTTCGAAAACGCCGTGCGCACGGTGTATGCCAGTACGGTGAGCCCGGACGCGTTCCGCTACCGCGCGGACCGCGGCCTGCTGGACCGGGATGAGCAGATGGCATTGCTTGTCATGCGGGTGAGCGGGGATGTACACGGCGATTATTACTATCCGCATCTGGCGGGCGTGGGGCACTCCAAAAACCTGTATGTCAACGGCCCGAAAGCAAATGAGGACAACAGCGGCATGCTGCGCCTGGTCTTCGGGCTGGGGACCCGGGCGGTGGACCGGGAGGCGGACGACTATGCCCGCTTTGTGAATCTCGACACCCCGCTGGCCCCGCCGATGGTGGAATACGGCGACGAATACCGCTACAGCCAGCACAAGGTGGATGTGATCGACCTGCCGGAGAACCGGTTCGCGACGATCCCGCTCGAAAAACTGAGCAAATACAGCATGCGCACGGACGCGGCGCTCTTCATGGAGCCGGACACCGCGACGGCGGCACGATTCCGCGAAATGGGGCTTTACAACGAACCGGTCCCGGATATCGTAAACTTCCAGAAGCTTCTGCGCCGGACGGACTTCGCCCAGGTGATGAAGCGGATCATGGCCATCGTGGCGGAGAAGTATAACTATCCGGTGGACGTGGAATACGCCTGCAACTTTACCCAGCAGGGCGACTATAAGGTAAACCTGCTGCAGTGCCGCACGATCCAGACCACGGGGCTTGGGAAGGCCGGGGTAATGCCCGCGTTCCGGGAAATGCTATGGCGCATCCGCGGCAACTTTATGGGCGGAAACGCTGCGATCCCTGTCCGCTATGTGGTGCATGTGAAAGTGGAGCCGTATTTGAACCTGCCGGAACAGCAGAAATACGCCGTGGCCAGAGCGGTCGGGGATCTGAACCGCCGGCTGCAGGGGCAGGACGCCATCCTGATCGGCCCGGGGAGATGGGGGACGACGACGCCGAGCCTTGGCGTACCGGTACGCTTTGCCGAGATCAGCCACTACGCCTGCATGTGCGAGATGGCCTATTCCTCCCACGGGCTGCGCCCGGAGCTGAGCTACGGGAGCCACTTCTTCCAGGATCTGGTGGAGTCGGGGATCTTCTATACGGCCATCTACCAGGGAGAACCCGGCTGTGAATTCAACGAAGAGGGCTTTGAGGCCTTTCCGGACCGCTATGCGGAACTTACGGGAGATGAAAAGCTCAAAAACGTGGTGAAGGTCTATGATCTTGGGGAGAAGGGCGCAACGCTATATGCCGAGGTCAAGAGCCAGGACTGCCTGCTCGGCCTGCTGTGAGGATGTTATCCTGCTTGCTGGATATCATACTTTTTTTGTATGATAATGGAAAAGGATAAAGTATTGTTCATTTGCCTGATGCTGTGATAGCATCAGGCAATGTTTTTTGAACTTTGAAAAAGGACTGCCTGCGGCATTGGTAGGCGGTCCTTTCGCTATTTTGGACCGGAACAGAAGGAGGGCAAACTATGAGACAGCCGGAACGGAAGTATCCCCTGTACTGTCCCACGATGGAGCACGATTCCTGCGGAATCGGCGCGGTCATCAGTATCCGCGGCGAACAGAGCCACCGGACCGTGGACGATGCGCTGAAAATCGTGGAAAAGCTGCAGCACCGGGCAGGCAAGGACGCCTGCGGCGAGACCGGAGACGGCGTCGGACTGATGATGCAGATCCCTCATAAACTGATGGTGAAGGCGGCGCGGGAGATCGGGATTGACAACCTGGGCGCAGCCAGAAGCTACGGCGTCGGGATGTTCTTCCTGCCGCAGGAGACCCTGAAGCGCCTGCAGGCGAAGAAAATGCTGGAGATCATTGTCGGACGCCACGGGGTGAAATTTCTCGGCTGGCGGGAGGTCCCGGTCTGCCCGGAGGTGCTGGGCCGGACCGCCCGGGAGGCGCAGCCCTGTATCATGCAGTGCTTTGTGAGACGCCCGGATGAGGTGGCGGAAGGGCTGGACTTTGACAGGCTGCTTTATATCATCCGCAGGGAGTTTGAACAGAGCGACATCGGGACCTATATCGCCTCCTTCTCCAGCCGGACCATTGTCTATAAAGGGATGTTTCTGGTTCATCAGCTGCGGGCTTTTTACCGGGACCTGCAGGATCCGGACTGCGAGAGCGCCATGGCCATGGTGCATTCGCG
>CAMKEK010000168.1:0-3622 GCA_946411545.1 uncultured Clostridia bacterium | reverse complement strand
CCGCCAGTAGAGATCCACGATTTTTGAGTCCTCCAAATCCATTGCCCTCCTTTCTCTTTTGTGTCTCACCCTAATAAACGCGGTTCCGGACGAAAACTTACAGCCTTTCAAGAAATTTTTTGAAAAAATCGATCGAACGGCAAAACCGTCCCGTATCATATTCTTTGTATGCTTCGTTTTCAAGGGAAGAGCCCCTGTCGGATCCTTATGGTAACTTTTTTGTACGTACTTTATTATGTTTCAATTTGAGTATATAATGGAAGCCATGATAGAACAGGGAGTGAAAATCAAGGAATGACACGAAAGGAACAGATTTCATATTTGACCGAAATGCTGTTGGACGAAATGCCGCAGTACCGTAGAGAAGCGAAGCACATCCCGCCCGATGAAGAGAGCCGGCGGTATCTCCTGCGCTGCCTGATGAACGTACGGGAACCCCGGGCGCTGCCGCTGCGCTTCCTGGAGGAACAGGATTCGCTGCTTGGGGCGGAGCGGGAGACAAGGGGCATCGTTCACGTCTCGGAGCTTCCCTCCATCCCCTCTGACGAGCGCATCGTCCTCTGGCAGGGGGATATCACCCGGCTGGACGCGGACGCCATTGTGAACGCGGCCAATTCCCAGCTTCTGGGCTGCTTTCGTCCCGGGCATAACTGCATCGACAACGTCATCCACTCGGCGGCGGGTCTGCAGCTGCGGGAAGAATGCGCCGAGATCATGCGGCGGCAGGGACACGAGGAGTCCACCGGACAGGCGAAGATCACCGGGGGCTACAATCTCCCGGCAAAACACGTCCTGCATACCGTCGGCCCCATCATCAGCGGGCCGCTTACCGAAGAAGACCGGGCGCTGCTGGCTTCCTGCTACCGCTCCTGCCTGAGGCTGGCCGAGGAAAAGGGGCTCAAAAGCGTGGCCTTCTGCTGCATTTCCACCGGCGTCTTCCGCTTCCCCAAAGAGGAGGCCGCCCGGATCGCGGTGAAAACCGTGCGGGAGTATCTGAAAACCGGCAGCATGGAGAGAATCGTCTTCTGCGTTCACGGAGACGAAAATCTTCGAATCTATCAAAAGCTGCTGTATTAAGACAAACGGAAGCCGAGCCTCTCCGCTTTGGAAGGGCTCGGCGTTCTTTTTATACTTTGGTCTTGGAGAAGAAGGACGATCCGCTGGACCGTTTTGTGACATAAATGAAAAAAGTTTTCCGGGAATCGTTTTCAGTGCAAGCTTTTTGCGATATCTTCGATGCTCTTCGCCATGTCGGCGTTGATGCCGACGGCACGGTCACCCAGGCTTGCGGGCACCATGGCCTTGCTGCGGCTGAGTCGGATCAGGCTGATGTTTTCGTGCTCACGTGCCAGCTTCTCAAACGGGAAGCGGATGATCGTCGGAGTGTTGAACCCCACCCCCAGCTCCAGCAGAACGGTTTTTCCGTCTTCGCATTCCGAGAGGAAGCGGCTGAATCGGGCTTCGGCAGCATGCCAGTTCTCATCCTCCACGAAGCAGTTGTCCACGCGCAGGTTCATTGCCATATCCCCGCCGCAGACCGGGCATTTTGGCACCAGCTCATGAGGGATCCTGCCATTTACCCGTTTCCGTTCCATCTGCCGGAGCAGGTCCTCCGCGTCATAGGTTTTGGGGTGGCAGCCGCGCTTGCACTGGATCAGCCTGTAGCTGCCCTGCGTCTGAAAAATCTGATCCGTGGGCAGCCCCGCTTTTTCAAACTGATGGTCGGCATTGGTGCTGAGCAGGAACAGTTTTTTCCCTGTGAGCGCGTTCAGCAAGGTCCTGTGCAGCGGTGTCACGTCCAGATCGACTCCGGCCAGCAGGGCCAGGTGTGACCACAGCCCCCATTTGCTCTCCTGATCCGGGAAGGGATAGAAGCCTGCCGAGTACATATCCTGCATATACGGTCCCTTGCCATAGACCGCCTGGAACTCGGCGAAGTTTTCTTCAAAGAACCTGCCGCCGTACTCCGCCCCCGCTGCCGTGCTCATCCCGGCTCCGGCGCCGAGCAGAACATAGTCCGCCTCCCGGATCCGTGCGGCCGCCCGCTCGATCTGCTCGTCGTAGGGCAGCTCCTGATTGATATAATCCCGCGCATACTCTCCGGACAGGAAATCCGAAAAGCGCGTCTTCTTTGTGTTTCTGTCAATCATCGTTTATTCCTCCTGGGGTCTGCTGTGTACTCGGTACAGTATAACCGAGACGCTGGGCTTCCGCAAGTACGCATTTTTTAGCTGCCGCCTGTAAAATTGTGTAAAAATACTACTTGACGTGTTCTTTACAGTGGATATAATAATCACCGCATTTTATGAAAAAAGGTGATTTCGGTGCACAATTCTCCCCGCCGGCTTCGTATCGTAAATCTGGAATACGCTTTGATTCAGGGCCTCTACTGGGTCAGCTTCTGTGGGATCGTGAGCTATGCCTCCGTCTATCTTCAGGCCCGCGGCTACAGCAACACCCAGCTCGGCCAGGTTCTCGCAGCCGGCTACATTCTGGGCCTCCTGATTCCTCAGCTTCTGGCTGCGCTGATTGACCGCTCGGAGAAGATCACGGTCTACCGCTGCCAGTGGATGCTGCTCTTGCTTCAGGTGGTTCTGGTCCTGCTGCTTCGACAGCTACCCGGCAGAAGTCTTGCCGTCTCGCTGCTCAACATGCTGCTGATCGGCGTTGAAATCACCCTGAACCCCATGAATACGGAGATCAGCGTCGACCTCGGCCTGCGCATCGGTCACATCAACTACGGCGCAGCCCGCGGGACCGGGTCCATCGCCTTCGCGCCGGTCTCGGTGCTGATCGGAAATCTTCTGGAGAAGATTGGTCCCCAGGTTCTGCCGACGGTGTTTCTCATCTGCATCGCGCTGCAGGCTACAGCCCTGCTTCTGCTCTGCTTCAGCATCCGGGACGTTGAAGGTGATGCGAACCTCGGCCGCCGGAACAGATCCGCCTCCAGCAGCTTTCCGCAGTTTTATCGGGAGAACCGGCGTTTCTTCGGTGTTCTCGCCGGCGTCGCCCTGCTCTTCTTCACCCACAACCTGGTAAACAACTACCTGATCAACGTGGTGCGCAATGTCCGCGGTGACACCTCGGACATGGGCCTGATCAGCGGCTTCACCGCCGTCATGGAAATCCCCATGATGTTCCTGTATGACCGGCTGCTCCGCCGCTTCAGCTGCGCCTCCACCGTTCGTTTTGCCTCCTCGATGTTTGTGCTCAAGGCCCTGGCCATTGCCCTCGCCCCCAGCATGGGCGGGCTTTATGCCGCCAACGTTCTGCAGCTGGTCTCCTTTGCCATGATCACCCCGGCGATGGTTCAGTATGTCATTCTGAACATCGACCCCAAGGATTCCGCCAAGGGACAGGCCCTCGCCTTCGGCATGGTGACGCTTGGAAATATTCTCTCCAGTGCCATCGGCGGTCCGCTCTACGATGCGCTGCCGGTGCGTTCGGTCCTTCTGGTCGGCGCAGCCGCCGCCCTCCTGGGCGCCGTATTCTGCCACGTGTTCACCCGCCCCGCTGCGCGTGTTGCCGTCTCTGCTGCCTCCTGATCCCTCCCGCAGGATCCGTCCGAATCAAAACCACCGGTTGAACCGGTGGTTTGATCAAGCCCTATAAGGGCTTATCT
>CAMKEK010000167.1:0-3627 GCA_946411545.1 uncultured Clostridia bacterium | reverse complement strand
GGCGGCAGAAGAATACGCCGTTATGTGTCTTGTTTTCTCAGCGTGTCATATTCCGAGAGCAGGTTGTAGACCGCATCCTCGGACAAGACGCCGCGCTTCAGATCCGACGGCAGAAGGCCGGCCTCATCGGCTTCAAAGTCTTCCCGCCAGAGGGATCCTTCATAATATTCAGAGAGCGCCCGGATGTCATCACGGATGGAATCGAGGTGATCCGGGCAGACTTCGGCTGCGCGTAAAACACGGCTGATCCGGTCGCAGCGGTTTTCCATCTCGATGATGCGCCGGATTCTTTCTTGAATTTCCGTTTTGTCAGAATGTTTCATGAACGCCTTTCCTTTCTGCGGATCGGATGTTGGATAAACTATCGGATCAGACCCTGGAAACCGGCTGCTCCCAGGTTTTCATATAGCGCCAGAGATAGAGGTAGGAGATGACGACGGTCAGCAAGTCTGAGACAAACTGGGACCAGACGAGGCCGTACATCCCGAGAAGGTGCGGAAGAATGAAAAGCATCGGAATGTTCAGCACGGCCCAGCGGAGAATCGCCAGCCAGAAGGAGACCTTCCCGTTGCCGAAGCCCTGAAACAGGAACACCACGAAAAAGCAGAAGAACATGATGACCGCGGCCAACGAGCGGATCCGCAGGAACCTGGTCCCGATCTCCAGGGTTTCGGGTTCGGCGATAAAGAAGCGGATAATCTGGGCGGGGAAGAGCTCATAGAGGGTGATGCTGACGGCGGCGACGACAAGCCCGACTTTCAGAATGCAGGTCATGATCTCCTTTACACGCCGGTAGTCCTTCAGGGCCCAGCTGTAGGCGATCAGCGGGACCATGCTCTGGCAAAGGCCGATGCCGACCTGCTGCGGGAGCCGCTCTGCCTTCAGGACGATCCCGATGGCGGCTAGGGCGATGTCGCCGTAGCCGGAGGCCAGCTTGTCCAGCACCATGTAGTCCACGTCGAAAAGCAGCGCGCCGACGGTTCCGGGCATGCCGACCGTGAAGACAAACTTCTGATTCTCCTTCTGGGGAGCGGGGGCGAGGAAGCTCACGGCGATTTCCTTCTGCCTGCGGCAGAAAATCATCAGGCAGTAGAGACAGGAGATCAGGTTGGAGAGCAGGGTGGCGATCCCGACGCCGAGAACCTCGTTCCCCGGCGGCAGCAGCACGAACATGAAGAGCGGGTCCAGAAAGATGTTGAGAATTCCGCCCAGCGCGACCCCGATGCCCGCTTCCCGGGCGAGGCTGAGACTGCGGAGCAGATTGGAGAACACATTGGAGACGATGGTCGGGATGCCGCCGATGACCAGCACCATGAGCACGTAAGTGCGCGCGTAGGCGTAGGTGTTGGGGCCTGCGCCGAGAAGGGTCAGGAGCGGGTGCATGAACAGCAGCGTCAGAACCGAGAAGGCGACCGCGGTGAGCAGGCCCAGGCGAATGCAGTATGCCGCAACCCGGGAGCCTTCCTCCCGCTGGTCCGTGGCGAGCAGCTTCGGCAGGAGCGCGCCGCCGCCGGCCCCGAACATGGACCCGATGGCGAGACAGACGTTGAACAGCGGGAGAATCAGGGAGACCCCGGCCACCATATAGGGGTTGTTGGTCCGGCCGATAAAGAAGGTATCGGCCAGGTTGTAGATCAGGACAATGATCTGGCTCATGACGGCGGGGAGCGCCATGGTGCGCACCGCCTGCGGGACCGTCATGGTCCGGAAAATCTCTTCACTGGTAAGCTGCTTTTTAGCCATGCTGACAGAACAGGACCTTTCTCAGAGTGAATACGGAAGGGGAGAGAAAAAGTGATTGATTTATTTCCAAAATATGATAAAGTGATTTTTGACAAATTTCAAGCGTTTTTTGCAGGATTGCATGATCAGAAAACCTGACGATACCGTGAGGACTGTTATGGAAAAAGGGAGGAAAACTGCCATGGAAAAATCAGTGACTTTGGAGATGATCCGGGATGCAAGAGAGGCGCTCAAAGGGGTTGCGGAAGTGACGCCGGTCGTCACATCGAAGCGGCTCGGGACGAATCTGTTCATTAAGTCCGAGAACCTTCAGAAGACCGGCTCCTTTAAAATCCGGGGCGCCTACAACAAGATCCGCCACCTGACCCCGGAAGAGGCCAGCCGCGGCGTCATCGCCTGCAGCGCCGGCAACCACGCCCAGGGCGTCGCCCTGTCTGCCACCCGTCTGGGGATCAAGTCCGTCATCTGCATGCCGGAGGGCGCCCCCATCCTGAAGGTGGAGGCGACACGGGGCTACGGCGCCGAGGTCGTCCTGGTGCCGGGAATCTATGACGACGCCGCCCGGGAAGCGGAGCGCCTTGCCCGGGAAGAGGGCTATACCTTCGCCCATCCCTTCAACGATCCCTACGTCATCGCCGGTCAGGGAACCATCGGGCTGGAGATCCTGGATCAGGTGCCCGATGTGGAGCAGATCATCGTCCCCATCGGCGGCGGCGGACTGATCAGCGGTGTGGCGGTGGCGGTCAAGTCCATGCGCCCGAACGTCAAGGTCATCGGCGTTCAGGCGGCAACGGTGCCCTCCATGTTTGTATCCTTCCGCAGCGGGATGATCACGACCGTCAAGGATGGCCCGACCATCGCCGACGGCATCCATGTGCTGACACCGGGCGATCTGACCTTCCGCCTGGTTCAGGAATATGTCGACGACATCGTGACCGTGAGCGAGGACGAGATCGCCGCGGCGATCGTGGCCCTGCTGGAGGGAAGGAAGACCCTGGCCGAGGGCGCGGGCGCGACCACGGTGGCGGCCTACCTCTTTGAGAAGGTGGACACCTCCCTGAAGACGGCGGTGGTCGTCTCCGGCGGCAACGTGGACATCACGACCCTCTCGCGCATCATCACCAAGGGCCTGCAGAAGACCGGACGCATTGTCCAGCTCAAGACCAAGCTGACCGACAAGGCGGGCAACCTGGCCCAGCTGCTGTCCTGCGTCGCCAATACCGGGGCAAACGTCCTGGATATCGCCCACGAGCGTGAGGATGCCAAGACCGAGGTCAACTCCTGCGTGGTGACCATGACGCTGGAGACACGTGACCAGCTGCATGTTCAGGAGATCCGGAAGACGCTCATGGGCCACGGCTACCATCTCTTTGACTGAGCATCCCCGGTTTTGCGGTGCCGGACCGCACATGGATGAGCGCCGGACGCGATTCCTCCGCGACCGTGTTTTCAGGTTATTTTAATTGAAAACAAACGTATAATTGCATATAATAAAATGAATGGCAAAGGCCAAATAACAATCTGACAGTAAGGAGAGAAGAATGAGCACAAAAAAAGTCATGAAGACCATGGACGGCAACGAAGCCGCCGCGTATGTCGCGTATGCGTTTACCGAAGTTTCCACGATCTATCCGATCACGCCCTCGAGCCCGATGGCAGACCACGTGGACGACTGGGCCGCCCATGGGAGAAAGAACCTCTTTGGCCAGCCGGTGCAGCTGGTAGAGCTGCAGAGTGAAGCCGGCGCCTGCGGCGCCATGCACGGCGCGCTGGAGACCGGATCCCTGGCCACCACCTTCACCGCCTCCCAGGGCCTGATGCTGATGATTCCGCCGATGTTCCGCATCGCGGGCTCCATGCTCCCCGGCGTCATGCATGTCTCGG
>CAMKEK010000166.1:0-3643 GCA_946411545.1 uncultured Clostridia bacterium | reverse complement strand
CATCTTACTACTCCGCCGCCCCGAGGTCAAGAATCAGATCAACGATTTCGTTTTTATCAGATGCAGAAAAGGGCCGGGGTACGGTTTTGAACCAGAGCCGCTTTGATATGAAAGCTCAGCACAATTAAGAATTCTTCAGATCATCCAGCTTGCTTAGCCGTTATAATAAAGGAAACCATGGACTCACATCACAAGGGGAGATGAATCAGTATGAAACGACAATTGCTTATCCCATTTCTCCTCATTATTCTGCTGCTATGCGGCTGCGGAAGGAATACTCCCACAGATGAAACCGCAATCCGCTCCACGGCAGAGAATCGCGATAACAAGGACCTTATTCTTGCGGCCTGCGGAGCGTCGAACCACGAACAGGACGTACTGAAGTTCAATCAGGAGAATACACAGGGAATCCATATCACGATAGAGAATTATGCACAAGGTACCACAGCGGAGCAGGCACTCCGGCGGCTGAACATGGAACTGTCTTCCGGTGCCGGGCCCGATCTGATCGATCTGGAGACTTTTCCGGTGCTTGAGATCTATTCCCGCCAGGGTCTTCTGCTTGAACTGTCCGAGTATTTGAAACGAGATCTCTCCCCGGATGATTTTTACGCGATGGATATTCTGTCTGAAGACGGCTTGTATGCACTTCCTTCCGGATTCAGCGTGATGACCTGCTATGGGCTGCCTGCTGTTTTTGGGGAGAAAGCAGGCTGGAGTTTTGAGGATTATTCAGAGATTCTCCAAACGTCTCAGCAACAATATGCCTGGTCGCAGACCAACCGGGATTTTTTGCAGTTTGCATATGTCAGCATGATTCCCCGGTGTGTGGACTGGGATCAAAAGGTCTGTTCTTATCATCGGGATGAATTCAGAGCACTTCTGGAGCTGGCCGCGAAAATGCCGGACAGCCTCCAATACAGCGCAGAGCTGCAGGTAGGAAACGGCCGACTGCTTTACCGGGAAGCTGACATTGGAAGCCCTTTCGATATCAGAGATATTGAAAAACAGGAAGGCGGTCCAGTCTGCATAATCGGATACCCGACCGCAGACGGCAGCTGCGGAAGTTATCTCTATTTTCATTCTCTGACAGGGGTCAACGCTTTCTCCCAAAAGCCAGAGCTGGCCTGGGAATATCTGAAATATATGGTTTCCGGCGAACGTTATCATGGAAACCTCAATTGGAGCGGCACGATTCCTCTGAAAAAGCACTATACGGAGGAACTGCTGCAGCATCTGAGGAACCCTTATGCCGAATATGAGGGGAAATCGATCGTCGTGAATCAGGATGGGACCTTTACCGTAGACGGGATCCTGATGGATGCAGCATATGATCCGTCGCCGATGATCAATGAACACCAGGAGCAATTGTTTCGAAATCTTCTGGAACGTACGACGACAAGATATGCATACGATCCCGTGATTTATCAGATTCTGGAGCAGGAGACATCAAAGTATTTCTCAGGAGCATCCAATATCGACGAGACCATTGCGGCAATCCAAGCCAAAGTCAGTGTTTATCTCGCTGAGCTGGGATAGCAGTTTTGTCAGGGGGTGTCTCAAATGAAGTCAAATAATCTCAAAATCCTATCAGGACTGCTCAGCCTGATCCTTCTGCTGAATCTCTGTGCCTGCGGCAGGCAGAAAACACCAGAAATCCGGGAAACCGTTCCGGGTGTGGATCCTCAGACCGGCGAATGGATCGGCGAGGGTGAATGTTATACAGTAGCAAAGGCAGAACTTCCGGATTATTGCCAACAGACCTTCTGGCTGGACGGGGAGCAGTATTTTTTGCTCTCCAATTTGAACACGTTCCAGAGCGACCTCTGTCGGGGAGAACGCGTCATCTATCACGAGGATGATTTTATCGATACGGTATTCCCGACATCAGACAGCATCTGGCGCCTGAATGACATCCGACAGGAAGACGGAAGGTACGCTGAGTTGAAACAGCTCTCCCCTGAAGGTACGGAGAAGAGCTCTTTCTCCTTCAAGTACGCGGAGGATGATGTCGGCAGACAGTTCGCGGTTGATACTGGACTGCTCTATCTGAATACAATGACCAGAATTCACGTCTTTACTCTGAACGGTGAGAAGCTGGCGGAAATTCCACACAGCGATTGGGCAGGGCGTCTGGTAAAAGATGCCAGTGGGGGCATCTGGTTCGCCGATGAGAGGGAACAGGGTGGCGGAAGTCTGTTCCGTATGGTTCCGGAAAAAGGAGCGCTGGAACTTCAGTTTACTTATGACGCCGGGCAGATCTGCACCGGAGACAGCGAAGCGCCGTTCTTCCTCATTCAGGGAGATCGGATCAGCAGACTTCAGATGGATGGAACCATCAATCCGATGATTATCTGGTCCGAATGCGGCTACAGCATCAGCGGCGTGCATAATGTACTTCAGCAGCCGGATGGAAGCTATCTGATCCGCAGCACGGTCAACAATATGACGATGCGCCGGGCAAATCCCTCCGAGCTGAAAGCCCGGACCCGTCTCACGGTCGGTGTTCTCGGTGACGCTCAGGCGTTTGCGCGCACAGTATTCTCATTCAATGCCGAGAGTGAAGACTGTTATGTGCAGATCGTCGACCTCACAGACGATGGCAGCCTGTCAGAGGATCAGGCTCTGCTGAGGCTCAATACACAGATTCTCTCCGGAGAAGGGCCAGATATGCTGCTCTTCCGGGGAAGTTTCACGCCGTTTCCTTATATACACAGGGGCTTGCTGCGGGAAATGAGCGGAGACGTTGAAAACGATCCGGACATCACATTGGAAGACATTATCCCGGCCAAGGCCATCCGGAACGACTTTGGCGGTATTTACCTTCTTGGCGGCGGGCTGGACATGGAGACGCGCGTCGGCCTGCAGAGTCGCTTTGGTTTCTGCTGGGGATGGAGCTTTGACCGATATAGGGAGATCGACCAAAGTATGCCCCAAGGCACCATGGTCATGTACAATCTTGATAAAGAGTATTTCTTCCGGAATGCGATGAGCCGATATATCCGCTCCGCCGTCGACTGGCAAAACAGCTCCTGTGACTTTGACAACGAGTCCTTTATCCGGGTTCTGGAAGCATGCAGGACTGTCCATGAAACACCTGAGGATCCGAACAACATGGTATACGGAACCGAAGGTACCCTGCTGAACGGAGGATACCTGGCAACGGATCTCTGCGGAATAAACACCGTCGTATCTCTGGCAAGAATCAGCAGAGATATCGGCAGTCCCATCAGTGTGATTGGCTTTCCTTCGCCGGACGGGAGCTGCGGCACAGATTTTGCAATCAACAACTCGGTCGGCATCCTGAACGGCACAAAGCATCCGGAGCTCTGCTGGAAGTTTGTAAAGGACTGTCTCTTGCATGAAAGCGTTGGAATTCCCGCTTACCGCCCCAATCTGGAAAAGGAGATCCGGGATGCTGAGGAAAACGCCGAAAATACAGAAGACGTTTATATGGAAAGCCTGACCAGTCCGATGACCCAGAGCGAGGCGCAGCAGCTGCGGGAGTTGCTCAGCCAGGTGGAGCATACGACCTTCTTTGATGAGAAGATCATGGAAATCATTCGGGAAGAATTCGCTGCGGTAGACGCCGGTGACCGCAGTGCGCCTGATGCGGCGGCACTGGTTCAGAGCCGGGTCCGTC
>CAMKEK010000165.1:0-3668 GCA_946411545.1 uncultured Clostridia bacterium | reverse complement strand
TGATGCTGAGAGGCGAAGAGGCCGACAGCGGCAATCCCTACGACGGTTCGGTGTATAAGCTGGAACAGACGGTTAGGAACCTGTGCGCGCTGATCGAAAACGATCTTCCGGAGACACCCGCACCCGCGCCGGAGACACCCGCACCCGCGCCGGAGACGCCCGCGCCCGCGCCGGAGACGCCCGCGCCTGCACCGGAGACGCCCGCGCCTGCACCGGAGACGCCCGCGCCTGTTCCAGAGACGCCCACGCCTGTTCCGGAGACGCCGACGCAGGAAACGCTGCCGCCCGAGACGTCGACGCAGGAAACGCCCACACCCGTGCCGGAGACGCCCGCGTCCGTACCGGAGACGCCCACACCGGCACTGGAGACAACCACACCGGCACCGGAAGCACCCCCACAGGGAAATCCGGAATCCCCGGGAGAGCCGACGCTCGAGACGAATTCCGTAGAATCCTCCGGCGATTTGCCTCCCGCACCGGAGAATGCCGACGCTCCGCGCTCTCCGGCAACCGGGGAGGAAAAAGACCTGTCCGGACGGCTGAATGACGCAATTCGGGATGTGGTTTTCGCGGCTGAGGTGGTCGCGGAAGATATCAATACCATTACCGCACTGGCAGAGAGCCTACAGCTTCCGCCGGAAATCCTTCAGACGGTCCTGAACAGCGCCGGAGTTTTAAATGAGGATGAGCTAAGGAAAAGCATCATCACCGCCATCCATGAGAGCGGAATTGTGATCACCGAAGAGCAGGGGAACGCACTTGGGCAGATGCTCGACGGGCTTTCGAATGCGGATGAATTGATGCATACCATGACCGCGCAGATCCAGCAGCTCACCGAAGCCGCCGAGACGGTAGAGGGAGAGGCGGATGCGTTGACGGAATACCTGCTTGCGGGACTGGGAAATGCTGGGCTCGCCAGTGGAGACCACGCCTTTACCGAAAACGAGATGGCAGTGATCCGAAGCCTGTATCTTGCGAATAAGGACGTGATCGGAGAAACGCTTGATACAGCCGGAGAAAATCGGCAGCAAGCCTATGGGACGGTATTGCATGCCGAGAGCAGTTCCGAGAGAATCTTCGGCCTGATCGGACAGCTTGCCGGAGCAAAAGCGACGCTGGACCAGACGCTTGAAGCCATGAAGGAAATGGGCGAACAGATCGAAGAGGGAGAAGCGGCGCTGGCGGAGGGCAAGGCACAGCTCAGTGCGGCGAAGGAAGAACAGAAGAAAAAGGCCGAGGAGCTGGATAAAAAGAAGAAAGACCTGGATCAGCAGGAAAAGGCCTTGAAGCAGAGTGCCCAGCAGGCCGAGGAACAGAAAGAGCTTGAAGACCGGGAGATGACGCTTCGCACGGCACTCCTGTCCAGGGAAGAGATCCGGCGCAGAAGCCAGTACGGCATGGATCTGCTCTCGGCATCCGAGCACTGGCTCACGGAATACACGGAACAGACGCAGGAGCGGTATCACGACCGCTTTGATGCAAGCCTTCTGATGATTGTGAGTGCCATCCTGGCCGTGTCCGGAGCGCTTGCCAGCTTCGGAGGGAACCGGCTTCCATTGCTTGCCCTGCTCTCGACCCTTCTCTGCCTGGCCTTTTCGATCTCGGCCGCGCTGCTGCTGTACCGCATGGGGCGGGGGATCAGCTGGTCCTCAGTTGTGACCGCGGTGATTGCGGCGGCGGAACTGGTTTTCCTGATCCCGACGATACCCGTTTTCGAGGGGACGGGTGCACCGGCGGCTCCGGAGAGAAAGACGGTGCGAAAAACAGGCACAAAAACCGCTGAAAACCCCAATCAAAAGAAGAAATAATGATTGATTTTACAGATGAAATCTGTTATGATACCAAAGCATGTGCAGATGAGGAGGAAATATTCCATGATTTTGAAAAATATCGAGAAAAAAGAGCACAATACTGCAGTTTTTACAGTTGCCGCGGATTCGGCCGAATTTGAAAAGGCTGTCAACGGCGCTTATCTGAAGAACAAGAAGGACGTCTACATTCCCGGTTTCCGCAAGGGCAAGGCCCCGCGTCAGGTGATCGAGGGCATGTATGGAAAAGAAGTCTTTTATCAGGACGCAATGGACGACCTGGCACCCGAGGCCTTTGAGCTCGGCGTGAAAGAGGGCGAGCTGCGCGTTGTCGGCCAGCCCCGTATTTCCGATGTTAACGTGACGGACGAAAAGTCCTGCGAATTCACCTTTGACGTGACGACCTATCCGGAAGTCGTTCTCGGTGAGTACAAGGGCATCGAGGCGGTCCGTCCCTCCGAGACCGTTTCGGATGAGTCGGTTGACAATGAGATCAAGAGCGTCCAGAAGCGCAACGCGCGCATGCTGACGGTGGAGCGTCCCGCGGAGATGGGCGATACCGTGAACATTGACTTTGAAGGCTTCCTGAACGGCGAGCCGTTTGACGGCGGCAAGGCCGAAGGTCACTCCCTCGAGCTCGGCTCCAACTCCTTTGTCCCCGGCTTTGAGGAACAGCTGGTCGGCATGAGCGCCGGCGAGGAGAAGGACATCGACATTACCTTCCCCGAGAACTATGCCGAGAATCTGGCCGGCAAGGCGGTTGTTTTCCACATTGTCTGCAACGAAGTCAGCGCTCCTGAGTATCCGGAGCTGGACGACGAGTTTGCCAAGGATGTCTCTGAGTTTGACACCTTTGATGAATATAAGGCCGATGTCCGTGCAACTCTCCAGAAGCGCATGGACGAGAGCGCCGAGAACGCGTTCAAGGACGAAATCGTCCGCAAGGCCTGCGAGACCATGACCGGTGAGATCCCCGAAGTGATGTTCGAGGAGAAAGTCGATGAATTCCTGCGCAATTATGCCGCCCAGTTCGGCATGAACGACCGTGACATGACCCGTGAAGAGCTGCTCAAGCTCTTCGGCATGAACGAAGACACCCTGAAGTTCTCCATCCGCCCGGCAGCCGAAGCCCAGGTGAAGACCGAGCTGCTGCTGGAGGCCGTTGCCAAGGCCGAGGGCCTGGAGCCGACCGAGGAAGAGCTGGATGCCTACTATCAGAAGACCGCGGAAGGCGTCGGCGCCACCGTGGAGGACGTGAAGCGCTACTTCGGCGAAGCGTTCCTGAAGAACGAGCTGAAGAAAGAGCAGGCCATGAACCTGCTGGTCGAGAACGCGGTTGCAAAGTCCGCCGACGAGGTGAAAACTGAGGAAGCCGCGGCCGAAGCTGCGGAACCGGCTGAGGAGAAGGCGGAATGAGCTTCATCCCCTATGTCGTGGAGCAGACCAGCCGCGGAGAGCGTTCGTATGACATCTTCTCCCGTCTGCTGAACGACAGGATCATCATGCTCTCCGAAGAGGTAAACGACACGACGGCCAGCCTGATTGTGGCGCAGCTTCTCTTCCTTGAGGCACAGGATCCGGACAAGGATATCCAGTTTTACATCAACAGCCCGGGCGGCAGTGTCAGCGCGGGTCTGGCCATCTACGATACCATGCAGTATGTGAAGCCGGACGTCTCAACCATCTGCATCGGAATGGCGGCCTCTATGGGAGCGTTTCTGCTCTCTTCCGGGGCGAAGGGCAAGCGCATTGCGCTGCCGAACAGCGAAATCATGATTCATCAGCCCTCCGGCGGCAGCCGGGGACAGTGCACGGACATCCAGATTCAGGCCGAGCAGATCCTGAAGATCAAGCAGCGCC
>CAMKEK010000164.1:0-3684 GCA_946411545.1 uncultured Clostridia bacterium | reverse complement strand
CGGGACGCTGAACGCGCTCAACGGCACGCTGCAGCAGGTCGAAAAGCTGCTCAAATCCCTGCAGGAGTCCGTGAACGAACTGACGCAGCGGCTGCAGGAACTGAGGGACAATGAAACCCTGGAGACCATCATCGAGATGCTTCACGGAGATCCGGATGAGTTTGCGGCGTTTTTCGCAAGCCCCGTGATCGTGGAGACGCAGACGATTTATCCGATCAACAGCTACGGCACGGCCATGGCGCCGTTCTATTCGACGCTGGCGCTCTGGGTCGGCTGCGTGGTGCTGGCCGCCGTGATCAAGGTGGAAGCGGATCCGAAACGCCTGAAGCTGAGGCATGTGACCGATGCACAGCTGTACTGGGGGAGATTTCTGACCTACTGGTTCTTCGGACAGATCCAGTCCGCGATCATTGTCTGGGGAGACCTCCATATTCTGGGCTGCCAGTGCCTGCATCCGGGGCTGTTTTACTTCGCCGGCTCGGTGACGAGCTTCGTGTTCGTCTGCCTGATTTATTCCCTGGTGCTGGTGATCGGGGATGTGGGCAAGGCGGTGGTTGTGGTCGTGATGATTGTGCAGATTGCCGGATCCAGCGGGTCCTACCCGATCGAGATCCTGCCGGAAATCTTCACCAAGATCTATGTCTTCTTCCCCTATCCCTATGCCATCAACGCCATGCGGGAGACGATCTGCGGCCTGTACCGCTATGACTACTGGAAATACCTGGGGCAGCTTCTGATCTTCGGCGCGGTCGGACTGCTGATCGGGCTGGTTCTGCGCAGACCGCTGCACGGCGTGAATGAGTTCGTCGAGGAAGAGATGCACGAAAGCGGGGTGCTGTGATGGCGAGGGAAGCACAGGAAGACTTCGCCGCCCGGCGGCATCCCGGCGGCAGGCATCTGGCACCGGAAGAGCCGAAGCGGCCGGAAAAGCGTTCCCGGCCCCGGGAGGAGAGATCCGCCGGCGCGCATACAGCCGGGATGGCGGCCCCGGCCCCGGGAAAGCGCCGGGAAGCCGTCAGACGAAGCGAGCCCATGCCGGCACGGCGGCCGGCGAAGCCCGGATTCGCCCGGAAGAGGCCGGCGAATGCCGTGCAGGTGGACGCGGAGACCTTTTACCGGCACTTTGTCCCCTATATCGAAGAGGCGCATCATCGCAACGAGAGAAGCCTGAAGGCGGGCGTGTGGCTGCTGGTCCTGCTTCCGGTGATCCTGGCGGTTGTCCGGGAGCTGACCGACGCGTCCAGAATCGTGTTTCTGATCTTCTGGATCATCGGGATGTTCGGCATTGCCACGGCCCTGATCTTCACGGCCTATGCGGACCATGACCTGAAGAAAACCCTGGAGGAACTCAAAGAACTGGTTCCGCCGGAAGAAGAGATTGAGCTCGGAAACCTCCTGCCGGTAGACGCGGAAGGGGAAGGCTGGCTGATCGATCCGGAAGAGCTGCCCATCCCGCTGCCGGATCTCTCCGAGCGCCTACAGCGGCCCAAAGTACAACAGCACCGTGAGACGCCGCAGAGGAAACGGGAAAAACAGCCGGGAGGAAAGCACCTGAAACGGGAGTAGAAAAGGCATGCGCAACATCTTCAAAATCATCAATACCGATGCGCACCGGATCTTCAGCAGTGTGGTGGTGCTGGTCATCCTGATGGGGCTTTGCGTGGTTCCGAGCCTGTATGCCTGGTTCAATGTCTTTTCCAACTGGGACCCCTACGGCCAGTCGGCCACCTCTCGAATCCGGGTTGCCATCGCGGATGTGGACCGGGGCGCGGATCTCTTCGGCCTTCAGCTTGAGGTGGGGGAGCAGCTGGTGGAAGGCCTGCAGGCCAACAAGCAGATCGGCTGGGTCTTCTGTGACACTCCGGAGGAAGCCCTGCAGCGGGTCTACAGCGGCGACTGTTACGCGGCGCTGGTGGTTCCGGCGGATTTCTCCAAGAACATCGTGAGCTTCATGACGCTGAAGTTTGAACATCCGACGCTGGTCTACTATGAAAACGGGAAGAAAAACGCCATTGCCCCCAAGATTACCGGCAAGGCAAAGACGGCCGTTCAGGAGACGGTCAACACGACCTTCCTTCAGACCCTGGCCGACGGTGCGGCGTCGGTGGTGTCGGTGCTGAACGCCAACGGCCTCGACGCGGAGACGACGCTGCAGGACCTGAGCAAGAAGCTGATCGATCTGAGCATGGAACTCGATAACGCCAATGCCATGCTTGACTCGGTGGCGAGCCTGGCCGATGCGGCGAGCAACCTCATCAATGCCTCCGCCCGCCTGACCTCCAGCATGGCAGGGACCGTGTATCTGGCCGCGGATATCAGCGAGGACGTCGGGGAGAATGTTACGGATACGGCGGAGTCCGCGAAAAGCGCGGTCCAATCCCTGGGAGAGGCAATCGCTCTGACAAACGGCACGCTTTCGAACTTCTTCCAGGATATCTATACGCATACGGAAAGCCAGGAGAGCCTGAAGGCGTATCTGGAGGGCGAGTACGACAAGGGGGTCGGCCAGAGCCTGCAGGAGATGCAGGAGAGCACAAAGGTGATTGCCGACCAGCTGAAAACGATCCCGGGACTGGACGGATTTGCCGGGGAAATGCAGGATCTCAGTGACCGGCTGGGTTCGCTCAACAGCGATCTGCGAACGGCGGTGGATACCGCGGACTACAGCGGCCTGGACAGGATCCGGGGAACGGTCAACACGCTGAGCGGCACACTCGGGAACCTGACCCAGGCGGCGACGGACGCGTCCACCATGCTGGGCGAGTGGATCAACAACGCCCTGAACCGGATCGAGATTGCGGCCGGGAACATCACCGAGCTGCTGGAGGCCTTCGGCGACGCTCTGGTGGGCCTGACCTACAAGCTGAGCAGTCTGTCCAATTCCATGATGAATGTCCGTGCGGGCATTCTGGATGCGAAGGAAGAGATCAAACGGGCCCAGGCGAAGCTCCTGGAGCTGGCGGATTTTCTGGACGCGCTGGCGACAAGCGAATTTCTGCACGATGTGATGGAGGTGCTCTCCTCCGGCGGCGACGTGCTGGATGCGCATCTGGCCTCGCCGCTGAAGGTCAGCGATGAGGTGCTGTATCCGGCGGAACCCTACGGAAGCCAGATGTCGCCGTTCTATACGGTGCTGGCGCTGTGGGTGGGGGCGCTGTTCTGCGCCTGCCTGCTGAAGACCGGGATCCGGAAGGCGGACCGGCCGAAGAAGCTTCGCATGACGCAGCATTACATCGGACGCTACGTGCTGTTTCTGAGCTGCGCGCTGCTGCAGGCGCTGGTCACGGTGGCGGGGGTGCTGCTGTATGTGCAGATCGACTGTGCGCACCCCTGGTATTTTGTCCTGGCGGGGATCGTCTCCAGCATCTGCTTCGTGACGATCAACTATGTGCTGTCCTTCACCCTGGGCAGCGCCGGCCTCGGCGCCTCGGTCATCATCATGGTGGTGCAGGTTGCCGGCTCCGGCGGGACCTACCCGGTGGAGGTGCTGCCGAAGATCTTCCAGATCCTCTATCCGTTCATGCCCTTCAAGTTTGCCATGAACGCCATGCGCGAAGCGGTATCCGGTTTCTACGGGACCTATTACGCGGACAACATCCGGATGCTGCTGCTCATTACCCTGGGCTGCCTGATCCTGGGGGTGATCATCTACTACCCGGCGAAGTTCCTGAACGACACGCTGGA
>CAMKEK010000163.1:0-3689 GCA_946411545.1 uncultured Clostridia bacterium | reverse complement strand
TCCTTCATGTCCGTCGTGCAGATGGCCGGCCACTTTGTCATTCTGTTCGGTCTGATCGTCGTGGTCTCTTCGGACCTGGGAAGCGCCTCGATCCTGCTGCTGATCTTCCTGTCGATGTTCTTCGTTCTGGGTGTCCGGCTGTACTGGTTCGCGCTGGGCGGCGCGGCCGTGGCGGCGGCCATTCCCCTGCTGTGGACCTACTTTCTGAAGGATTACCAGAAAAAGCGTCTGATCGCCCCGTATGATCCCTCCATCGATCCGGACGGCTGGGGCATCACCTGGCAGACCACGCAGAGCAAGCTGACGCTTGCCTCCGGAAGACTCACCGGTGTGGACGCCGAGCACCGTGCCACCGTCTTTACCGGAAAGCATACCGACTTCATTTTCTCCTGTGTCGGAGAAGAGCTCGGCATGATCGGCTGCATCGCGGTGATCATTCTCCTGCTGATCGTCATGGTTCACATCGTCCGGGTTGGCCTCAAGGCCGGGCGCACCTTCGACATGCTGCTCTGCATCGGCGTCGGCGCTGCGGTCGCCTTCCAGACCTTCATCAACATCGGCATGTGCATCGGCATCACCCCGGTCATCGGCATCACGCTCCCCTTCTTCAGTTACGGGGGCTCTTCCATGGTGAGTATGTTTGCCGCCATGGGACTTGTCTCCGGCGTCAAATTCAAGCTCAAGCCGCAGCTTTTCTCCATCTACTGAGGAGCCGCGGCTTCCGCGAAAAGTTTCGGCCAAAGAAAACACCCGCTTCTGAAAGAAGCGGGTAATTTGTTCAGAGCAGCGACGTCCCGGACATCGCTATCTGTGAAGTTGTCGGTTTTTAGTCATGTCGCAAAAGTGGGAATTGCTATTAGACTGTCGCTGCCCGTACAGCATGCCGGAATTTGGCCCCGGCGGCCTGCAAGTAAATCTTCCATGCAATAGCGGGTTAAGATGCCGACACATCAAGGGGTGACGCCCCTCATCGCAAGTAATAAAATACCACATTATGTGAACTCTGTCAAGCACTTTCTCCAATATTCATATTTCGTTCAAAAAGTTTTTATTGCGTTTTGCCGAAAATGCATTCTGTTCCGAAAACGAAGCTGAAAACATTTCCATTACTTGACAATTTCACAGATAAGATGGATAATACCGAACACCACATGCTTGAGGAGGATTCCACATGAACAAACGGGCAGAGCTGCTTCGCTCCCTTAAATTTCTTCTGTTTTCCGTATCGGCCGGCATCATCGAGCTTGTCTCCTTCGCGCTGCTGAATGAGACGCTGGGCTGGCCCTACTGGCCGTGTTACCTGATCGCCCTGGTTCTGTCGGTACTCTGGAACTTCACGCTGAACCGCCGCTATACCTTCCGCTCGGCGAACAATGTTCCGGTGGCCATGGCAAAGGTGTTTCTGTTCTATCTGGTCTTCACCCCGGTCAGCACAATTTTCGGCAACTGGCTGGCGGAGGGACTGCACTGGAACGAATACCTTGTCACCGGAATCAATATGCTGCTGAACTTTGTGCTGGAATTCCTGTATGACCGGTTTTTTGTCTTCCGAGACAGCATCGACACAAACAGCCTCGCGAAAAAGCAGGACGCCCGGGATTGACCCGAGCGTCCATTTTGTTTTCCTTCGATTGTACAATCAGTGCAGATTGAGCAGAGCTGCCGCGGCCGCGCCGGGAAGCGTCGTGTCCTCTTCCAGCACCAGCTCCACATCTCTTCCGAGACCGTTTTGAAGCTCCCCTTCCACCAGTGCGGTGAGAGCCGGACGGTAGATGTGGTTGCGCTGGACAAGCGATCCTTCTGCGAAGATGGCTGTTTTCCCGTTTCTTCCGGCGTCGACAAGCTCCGCCATCGCGGTGAGGTTGGCACACATCAGCTTCGCAGAGCGCTCAAACAGAAACGCCGCAATCTCCGAGATGATCTCCGCATCCTGTTCATTTGCCGACAGCGCCTCCATGCCTTTTCCGCAGGCCCACTCATCCGCGGCGGAGGAGTGGACATGAGGCAGCGCTTTGATCTTCGCGGCGCATTCACCGCTGAACAGTCCGTCTTCTGCCGCCTGGCGCAGGGCAAGATGGCACACTTCGCCGAGATATACGCCGGCGGTCATTTTTTCGAAGCGCTTTTGTCCGGGGTTGTGGCTCTGAAGATCCAGCTGCTTATCGAATCGGCCCTGGGACAGGCCGTCGTACATGCCGCATTCGAGATTCACGATCATGTCGTGGGCCGCAGCCCCGAGTTTCGCGATCTTTTCTCCCGGCACCGTGCAGCAGGTGTTGGTCCCGGTCCCGCTGACCTGTCCGAAACAGCCTGCGTAGCCGTCGTTCAGGTGCTTGGCCATGCCGCCGAGTTGAACGGCCGCCGTATCGTTGAGAATGACGGCACGTTTCCCGGGATATCCTCTCCGGGCTAGCTCTGCGCACAGGCTTTCCCCGACCAGCTGTCCCTCGCAGCCGGTGATGGTCACTTCCTTGTCGATGCAGACAACTCTTCCGTCGATTTCGGGTGTGATCTCCGCGGAGTACGAGAAACAGAACCCGATCCGGTCCGTCAGGGGCATAAGATCCTCAATAGCATCCGCCACAAACGAAATGAACTCCGCCCATGTTGCCGGCCGGCCGATCCCGGGCATGCCGGTTTTCTTTACGCGCTCTTCGATGCAGCGTCCGTTTTCAAAGTGAGCCAGCGCGCTGCGGAAATTGGTTCCGCCCGCGTCAATCACCGCGACATACTGCCCTTCCGGGATTTTTCCCGTCGTCTTCAGGTAAGTGGGAATCATGGGATAAGAGCTGTGCTCTCCCCGAAGTCCCCGCTCCATTTCCTTCTTCATCTGATCCGCCAGAGTCCGGATATTAAGGTCCGGGTCCAGCATTCCGTATCGGGTCAGAAAGGTTCTGACAAGTTCGGTCATGGTTCTTACTTTTCCTCTTTCACGCTTTCTATGACGCCGGCAGCCAGTCCGGCCAGTCCCTGAATCTCGCTGGGAATAATGATCTTCGTCGCCTGGCCGTTTGCGGCATTGGCAAAGGCTTCCAGCGCCTTGATCTTCAGCACCGCCTCAGAAGGAGACGCTTCATTGATGAGGCGGATCCCTTCGGCGGTGGCCGTCTGAACCTTCAGGATTGCTTCCGCCTGGCCTTCCGCTTCGAGAATCTGCTGCTGCTTCTTGGCGTCGGCACGGAGAATGGCGGATTCCTTTTCGCCTTCCGCTTCCAGAATCGCCGCGCGCTTCTCGCCTTCCGCCTTCAGGATTGCTTCACGGCGTTCACGCTCTGCCTTCATCTGTTTCTCCATCGCGTTCTGAATTTCTTTCGGCGGGAGAATGTTCTTCAGCTCGACACGGTTGACTTTAATTCCCCAGGGGTCCGTCGCTTCGTCCAGAATCGAACGCATCTGGGTATTGATGATGTCACGGCTGGTCAGGCACTGGTCAAGCTCCAGGTCGCCGATGATGTTACGCAGGGTTGTCGCGGCGAGGTTCTCGATGGCAACCATGGGCTGCTCAATGCCGTAGGTGTAGAGTTTCGGGTCGGTGATCTGGAAATAGACAACCGTATCGATCTGCATCGTGACGTTGTCCTTCGTAATCACGGGCTGGGGCGGGAAGTCCGCCACCTGCTCCTTCAGGGTGACAATCTTGGCCACACGCTCAATGAACGGTACCTTGAAGTGAATGCCGACGTTCCAGG
>CAMKEK010000162.1:0-3752 GCA_946411545.1 uncultured Clostridia bacterium | reverse complement strand
ATATGCAAAAAGGTTCCCGCCGGAGCGAGAACCTTTTTCTTTCTTATTTACCGACAAACCGGAAGCCGAAGCCCTCCGTGACCGTGCAGGCCTCGTTGAGTTCGTTGGTCCAGTCGCTCATTGCCTCGCTCTGCAGATCGGTTTTTGCGATATAGTTGCTGTACAGCGCGCCGTCTCCCACATAGTAAACCACGTGGTAGCCCGCGTAAGAGCCGCTCTCACCGTAGACGATTGCGGTGTCGCCGCTCTTGTGTCCGCCGAAGCAGAAGTCGTTGAACTCCTGCACCATCTGGCCCTTGTAGATGTTCTCATACAGGCCGCCGTTGGTGTTGGAGCCTTCATCCTCGGAGTACTGCTCGGCCAGGGCGGCGAAGCTCTCCTCCGTCTTGTCCCCGGCTTCAAACTCGGCCAGGATCTCTTCGGCGCGTGCCTTCGCGGCTTCCTTCGCCTCGTCCGTGTAGTTGCCTTCCTCATCGGCCACGGCCTTGATCAGGATGTGGCGGACGCTGGCGGTGGGATAGTGGTTGTCCTCGCGTCCGAGGTACATGACCACCGTGTAGCCGGAGGGTTCTTCCTCGGCATCGGCAAAGACCTCGATGTCACCGGCTTCGCGGTCAGAGGCCTTCATCCACTCGGCATAGGCCGCATCCAGGCTGCTTCCGCTGACGCCGCGGCGCTCAGAGGGCTGCGCCTCGGTCTGGGACTCCACGGCCGCTGCAAAGCGCTCTGCCGGATCGGCCGCCGTTTCGGCATCGGCCGCTTCGGCATTCTCCGCATCCTCGGCTTCCGCCGTGTCCCAGCCGTCCGTGTAGGCCATCACGATGGCGTCGGCGGTCGCCTTCGCCTCGGCACGGGTCTGCTCGTCGGCGACCATCTCGACGGTGTCTTCCGCTCCGTCTTCACCGGGGACGGTGTTCTCGATCGTCTCGGCGGTTACATAGTAAAGGTTAAAGTCAAACAGGTCGCGGTCCCCGTTCAGGCCCTGGTAGTACTCCTCCAGCTCCTCATCGGTGTAGGTGAGCGAGTTCAGCTTCTCATTGTAGGCCTTCTGGGCCAGCGTCATGTCCAGCGCCGCCTGACGGACGATCTTCGCCGTCACGCCGCTGCCGTAGTTCATGGCGTAGAGCTTGTCGGCACTGCCGTAGCCGTAGCTCTTCGCGGTCTCTTCCATGCCGGCGAACTGTTCGTCGACCTCGGCGATTTCCTCATCGCTCAGGGTGATGCCGTTCTCCGCGGCATACTTCAGCAGGGCGCGGTTCTGCTGCAGATCCCGCTTTGCGAGATCCCGGAAGTAGTCGCGCCAGGTGCCGCCGTCGGTCATGCTGCATTCCTGATCATCCAGACCGGCCAGGCCCATGCTGCTGTCCAGGCCGAAGTAGGAGAGGTACTGGCCGTAGGTGTTGACCATGGTCAGGTACTCATTGCCGTAGTAGTAGTTGACCTCAGCCGGAGAATACTTCGTTCCGTCGACGGTCAGGGCCGTCGTGGAGGTGTACATCAGGCCGGAGTTGAGCAGCAGGATCGCCGCAATCAGCACGATGACGCCGATGGTTCCCCATGTCCACTTTCTTTTCGAAACTGCCTGTTTTTTTGCCTCTTCCTGGGCAGCGATGGTCTTCTTGTCGGTGCCGGCCTCGCGGGCAGCGATCCGGTTCTTTCTTTCGGTTGATGCACTCATGTCTTTCGTCCTTCTGTCTGTTTATTTGTGCGTTTGCATTATAGCCGCAAACAGCCTGTCTTTCAAGGAAAAAGTTTGAAAATTTATAGTTTCTTCAGTTTTCCGCCCGCATGGAGAGGAAGGCGTTGATAAATCCGTCCAGATCCCCGTCCATGACATTCTGGATGTTGCCGTTTTCATACTCCGTGCGGTGATCCTTGACCAGCTGGTACGGCATGAACACGTAGGAGCGGATCTGGCTTCCCCATTCGATCTTCATCTGTACGCCCTTGATGTCGCTGATCTTTTCCAGGTGCTCGCGCTCCTTGATCTCCGCAAGGCGCGCCCGCAGCATGTTCTTGCAGTTTTCCAGGTTCTGGAAATGGCTGCGCTCCACCTGGCTCGAGACGACAATGCCGGTGGGGATGTGCGTCAGGCGCACGGCCGAGGAGGTCTTGTTGACCTTCTGTCCGCCGGCGCCGGAGGAGCGGAACACATCCATCTTGATGTCCTCGTCCCGCAGCTCAATCTCGGTGTCGTCGCTGATCTCCGGCATGACCTCCACCGCGGCGAAGCTGGTGTGGCGTCTTCCCGCCGCGTCAAACGGCGACACGCGGACCAGGCGGTGGATTCCGTGCTCGCTCTTGAGAAAGCCGTAGGCGTTTTCGCCCTCGATCATGATGGTGGCGCTCTTGAGCCCCGCCTCATCCCCGTCGAGATAGTCCATCACCCGGACCTTGTAGCCGTGGCGGTCGGCCCACATGTTGTACATCCGGTACAGCATCGACGCCCAGTCCTGGGCCTCGGTCCCGCCGGCGCCGGCGTGGAAGGTCAGGATGGCGTTGTTCCCGTCGTACTCCCCTGTGAGCAGGGTGCTCAGGCGGGTCTCCTCCACCTTTTCCTCAAAGGCGGCATAGTCCGTCTGCAGCTCTTCCAGAAGGCTGTCGTCGCCTTCCTCGATGGCCATGTCGCAGAGCGTCATGAGATCGTCCCAGCTGCTGCAGAGCTTGTTGTAGTTGTCCCGCTTGTTCTGCAGCGTCTTCAGGCGCTTCTGAACCTTCTGGGACTTCTCCACATCGTTCCAGAATCCCTCGCGCGCGCTGGCCGCTTCCAGCTCTTCAATCTCGCGCTCGGCGGCGTCCAGTTTCAGCGCCCCGCGCAGCAGATCCAGGTCCGGCTTGATCGCGCTCAGCTTCTGTTTGTATTCTTCAAATTCAAGCATTCTTTCAACCACTTTCATGTTTTGGTGTTTTGTTCGGTAACTTTATGATTATATACAAAAAACCTCTGTTTGGCAATTGCTTTTTTCATACGTCTTTTAATCGTTTTTTACTTCCAATTCTTTTCCATTTATGTTATAGTTGTTAAGAAAGTGAATAAGTATGATGAAGGACGACGCATTCCGCATTCTGATTTTAGATGGAGGATTATCAAAGAATGATTTCTCATGGGAAAGAGATCGCGGTTTTTACCGGAAATTCCAATCCCGCTCTGGCCAAAGACATCTGTTCCTCTCTGTTCATCAACCCCGGCAACTGCAGCATTTCCGCTTTCGCGGACGGCGAGTGCTCCGTCTCGGTATACGAGCCCGTCCGCGGCAAGGACGTCTTTATCGTCCAGTCCACCTGCAAGCCCGTGAACGACAGCCTGATGGAGCTGCTGATCATGATCGACGCGATGCGCCGCGCTTCCGCCGGCCGAGTCACCGCCGTGATCCCGTACTTCGGCTATGCCCGTCAGGACCGCAAGGCCAAAAGCCGTGACCCCATCTCCGCCAAGCTCGTTGCAAACCTGATCACCACCGCCGGCGCCGACCGCGTCCTGACGATGGACCTGCACGCAGCCCAGATCCAGGGCTTCTTTGATATCCCGGTCGATAACCTCGTCGGCTCCCACCTGTTTGTCAAGCACTTTACGAAGATGTTCGGCAAGGGCAACGAAGACGTCATGGTCGTCTCTCCCGATGTGGGAAGCACCGCCCGTGCCCGCGCCTTCGCCATGAAGCTCGGCGTCAACATGGCCATCGTCGACAAGCGCCGTGAGCGCGCCAACCAGTCCGAGGTCATGAACATCATCGGAAACGTGGAAGGCAAGA
>CAMKEK010000161.1:0-3803 GCA_946411545.1 uncultured Clostridia bacterium | reverse complement strand
CAGGACACCAAGATCGCCGGTCTTGCCCATGAGGCGGGCAAAGCCAGCATCATCGTCGTGAACAAGTGGGACCTGGTCGAGAAAGAGACCGGCACCCTGGAGAAGATGCGCAAGGATGTCATGCGCGACCTGAGCTTCATGAGCTACGCGCCCATCGTCTTCATCTCCGCCCTCACCGGCCAGCGCACCGAAAAGCTCTTCGAGCTGATCAACTATGTCAACGAGCAGAGCTGCATGCGCATCACCACCGGCATGCTCAACAGCGTCCTTGCCGACGCCCAGGTCCGGGTCCAGCCGCCCACGGACAAGGGCCGCCGTCTGAAGATCTATTACATGACCCAGACCGGCATCAAGCCGCCCTGCTTCGTGATTTTCTGCAACTCCCGCGAGCTGTTCCATTTCTCCTATCAGCGCTACATCGAAAACCAGATTCGTTCCGTCTTTGGCCTTGAGGGTACGCCGGTCCATCTCATCGTCCGGCAGAAGGGAGATCAGGAATGATCGGCTACTGGATTCTGCTGCTGATCATCGCGTTCATCGCCTACAACTTCGGCAGCATCAGCACGCTCTCTATTGCCTCGGTCTTTGTGTTCCATCGGGACCTGCACCGGATCGGGAAGAAGCGCATGTTCATCTCGAACTTCCGCCGCCTCTTCGGTTATACCGGCTTTCTGAAACTCTTGCTGGTGGAGCTGATTCGCGACTTTGTGCCGATCCTGCTGGGCGGCATTCTGATGAGCTTCAAGGCGCACGCGGATATCGGCATGGCCTTTGCGGGCTTCTGCCTGGTGCTGGGCCGGCTTTTCCCGGTCTATAACCGCTTCCGCGGCAGCTATGCCACCATCTGTCTCGCGGCCACCATGCTCTGCGCGGATTTCTCCCTCGGCATCGCCACCGTCCTTGTCGCCGCCGCGGTGACCTGGTTCTCCAGATATTTGGCCCTCGGCGCCATCTCCGGTGCCCTCGCGGCCATTCTCGTTACGGTTCTTGTCGTGGACGACCGTCTGCTCACCATGCTTCTCGTGCTGACGGCGGGTATCGTCCTTCTGAAAAACCTTCCGGCAATCCCCCGCATCTCCAAGAAGACGGAAATGCGGATGAGCCTTGAGGAAGACATCAGCTACAAGTTCGATGAAACGTTCTGATCCCCCAAAAAACAAATCCTTCCGTACGGAGATTATCCTGACCGTGCTGCTGGTGGTCCTGACGATCGCCTCGGGCTTTCTGATTCAGGTGCTTCTGCAGATTCAGGAAAACCGCCGCGCCGAACAGCGCGCCGGGCTCCTGATGACGGATACGCTGGAAGAATTCTCGGCCTATGCCTGGAATGAGCACGCCCGCAACGCGAAGGGAATCAAAAGCCTGGAGGGGCTCCCCGGGCAGAAGCAGAAGCGTCTGGACGATCTCCAGCTCGACCTTCTGACCGTTGTGAGCGCGGCCTCCCCTCTGCAGGAGGGCTATGTGCCGAAGCTCGACACCGTCATCGAGGAATACCAGCTGGATGCGCGCTGCGCCTCTCTCTGCTGGGACATGATGCAGGACTGCCGCGCCGAGAACGCCGGCTTCCCCATGATCTGCTCCGCCTACCGCACCCAGGAGTTCCAGCAGGAGCTCTTTGACAACAAGGTTGTCCGCGTCATGCAGGAGCGCTACTGCAGCCTGGAAGAGGCCACGGCCCTGGCCGCCGAAGAGGTCGCCTACCCCGGCACCAGCGAGCACCAGCTCGGTCTGGCCGCCGACATCATCGACGAGACCTATCCCTATCTCACCGAATGGCAGGAGACCACCGGCACCCAGAAGTGGCTGAAGGAGCATGCCGCCGATTACGGCTTTATCCTCCGCTATCCCCCCGAGAGCAGCGACATCACCGGCATCATCTATGAGCCCTGGCACTATCGCTATGTGGGTGAAAAGTTCGCCCATGAGATCACCAACAGGGGCCTGACCCTGGAGGAATATGTCGCCTGGCGCAGAGGAAGATAAGCCCCGTATAAAGCACAGAATCGCATCCTGTTTCGATTGACAGACGCCCCGGAAGTCCGTTTCCCTGACGGACTTCCGGGGCGCTTTTGATTCTATGTTCTTGTTCCGCCGGCATGCGGCGCGTTTTTTCTTTACTCTTCCTCGTCGTAATCCTCGTCCTGTTCTTCCGCTTCCTCTTCGTATCTTCTCCGCAGTTCGCGTTCTCTCTGTCTGCGGCGTCTGGCGGCCGCCCGTCTGCGCCTGCGCTCCCGCTCCTTCCGCTGATGAATGAGCACCAGGATAACACACACGATGATCAGAAGCAGAAAGATCAGGAACAGAATGAGGACCGGCACAAACGACTTTTTCGCACCGGCATCCAAACCGGCGGAAGCTTCCGGGGACACCCCCGGGACCGCTTGTTCCGCCGTCGGCTGCGCGGCGGTCTGCAGGGTCGTTTCGCCCGCTTCCGGACCTGCGTCCGTCTGCTGTGCTTCGCCGGACACGGCCGGTTCCGCCGGTGTTTCGGCCGCCGCGCCTGCCACCTCAGCGGCCGCGGCCTGTGCCGCTTTTTTCTCTTCCTGCTTCAGGCCCAGCTCCTCCGCCAGATCGACGAAGTGCCCCGCAACGCCTCCGATGATATCCAGGTCCCAGATGTTTCTCGTCATCACCGTCAGGATCGCCGGCTTGGGGGTATAGAAGATCCCGGTGCAGTGGATGAGGTCATCCCCCTCTCCGCCCCAGTCGGCGGCATGCGTCTGGGCAACCTCCCACTTGGTGCGCACGTTCCAGTCCCGTTTGAAAAGGTCTTCCGGCTGGGATTTCTTCATATGCTCCAGCACAAAGGGGAAGCGCTCCTCCCCGCCCTCAAAGAGCGTTTTGGTGATCTCCAGCATGAGCCGCGCCGTATAGCCGTTGTTATAGTATTCGCCGGTGAAATAGCTGTCCGGCAGATCGCCGGCATACTCCTTCGCCACATCGGTATGGTTGAGGCCTTCCCGTTCGGAAAGATCCGTGACGAGAGAATAGATGCTTGGCCCGCTGGAGTTTTCCAGCACGGTGGTCATGGCATATTCCAGCGTAATGCCGGTGACGACGCTTTCCTTCGTCAGTGCGCCGCTCTTCAGCTCTTCGGCGTAGTGCATGCACACCGGAAGCTTGTACCAGTTGACACAGCCCAGCCACTCGTCGGCGTTGTAAAACCAGGTCTCATCCGTGCCGGAATACCAGAATGCAACCGTTAAGTCGCAGCCGGGATGGTTCCAGTGGTTTTCTTCCAGATAGGCATCCACCCACTGTTTCAGAACATCCCCGTCGATGTGCCCCCCTTCCAGTGCCGCGGACGGCAGCGTCTGCGTCAGGGGAAGCGCCTCCTCCGTGCTCTCCTCGGCAAATGCGGGCAAGTTCCCCATCTGCGTCGAGAGCATCATCACCAGCACCAGAACTGTTGAAAGAAGTTTTTCAATCCTTTTCATCGTCTTTCCTCTTTTGCCTGAATGGAATCTGCAAATCATTGTAACGGTCCGAAAAAGCCCTGTCAAGTCGTATTGCCCGCAAGCTTGAATGCTCCGCTGTCTTCACCCGCCGCGTCCTTTCCCGGATTCCCCTGAAAAACCATCTTCCGGGAACCTGCGGTGAGGCAATTCCGATACTTTTCAGCCATTCACAGGCGAAAGGCTTATGACAAGTACATAATTGTATTTTAGGGTCCGGGATGGTATAATATGTAAACCAATGTTCTGGCAGTATGAAAAAGTGAGGAAAACTTGAACATGAAAAAGAATTGGAAAAAGACGGTTTCCGTCCTGCTTCTGACGGCACTGCTGTGTGCGCTGCCGGGT
>CAMKEK010000160.1:0-3847 GCA_946411545.1 uncultured Clostridia bacterium | reverse complement strand
AGCCATCTGCGGCGATCTGATTTGCATTAAAGGGCTGGTTAGCGCTGGTCGCATCTACTGTTGCCGTAATGCCGCGGATCGTGAGAGGCTGGAGCGTCGGTGCAACATAAGGATTTATCGTTACATAACCGTTTTCTCCTTTGATTTCATAAAGCGAGGTCACATCCTGTCCAGCCCGCATCACCTGGACCGCTCCGGTATTGACCGGCACTTCAAAGCTGCTGCTTCCGGATGCGGTTACGATACCGTTATCGACAATCGTATCTCCATCCAGGAGGCCGACAGCCTGATAGCCGTTTGTAAAGCCATCTGCGGCGATCTGATTTGCATTAAAGGGCTGGTTAGCGCTGGTCGCATCCACTGTCGCCGTAATGCCGCGGATCGTGAGAGGCTGGAGCGTCGGCTGCGCATACTGTTCCGTGACGTTCTGCCACTGGGCCGTCAGAGTTGCATCGGTATAAAGACAGATTTCATCCTGCTCTTCCACATCCAGCCAAGGGCCGTCTGTATACTGAAGCCGATATCCGGTAAACTCCCACACGGTTCCGTCATCATCATAGGCAAGATGTGACGGCATCACCGCTGTCATGGTCAAATCATAGCCGTTGCCGGAGCCTGGTTCCGGAACCACTGCGTTATGGCCGCCAGCATCGTAACCGAGCGTATGCCATGTACCGTCAATGCGGCTGCACATAACATTCAGAAAATAGTCCGCACCGTCCCAGGAGGAAAGGATCTGACTGTCCAACGTATAAACTGCGCCGTCAAACGCGGAAATTCCGGGATCAGATAAAAACAGCGTAACGGAAGAATTGTAAAGATGCGCCTTGGTTTTTGTGTAGAGAGCCTCTCCGCCGGGACCGCCTGACGTTCCCAGTCTCAGGCCGGATACATAGAACCCCTCCAAAGGAACGATCCTGATCCCGATGTCCTGGCTGATCAGCCCGGTCAAACTGCCCGGGTTGCCAACCTCGTCACCGTTGCGATTCACATAGGTAACATTGCAGACTTTCTGCACCTGGTTATTCCAGTAGACTTCGTCCGCTGCAAGTTCAACGGTGTTGCCTTCCCCGTCAACATAGTTCGATGCAACAGCATCATCCCGCTGAACCCCAACACCGACGGTCAGTGTGGCTTCCCCCGGGACCGTGACCGGATCTGCAAAGGCGGATCCCCCCGTAAGTGAAAAAACGAGGAGGAGCGCCAGTAGCGTGCTGATCATTTTAAATCCTGTTTTCAAATGAATCACCTCTGCAAATTGATAAGCCGAACTGCGGCCGAAAATCTCTTTTTTACAGTGCTATCATACACTGCTTTCCACCCAGAGGCAACTTAAGAAATCTAAATTCGCTATCCTGCCGCCGGGAGAAGGGACAAATCCGGACAAATACAGCGTCCTGAATGAAAAATGACAGCATGCTATAAAATATTAAGAAAAATTTTTCTGTACATTTTAGAAAAACAGTGTATACTATAAGAAGTTACAATATAGTTACGATTGGAGACAAATTATGAAAACCTTTTTACGTGCCCTCTGGCGCGGTCTTCTCGTCATCCTGTGCGGTGTGTTCCTCGGCGTGTTTATCTTCGCCGGGTATCAGCTTTACAACACCTTCTACGGCTATCATGCCGCTGCCAAGGAATATGATAATTTGAATCAGCAGTTTGTCAGCACACAGACGGCCGCACAGCCGACCGCAGCGCCGACGTTGGAGCCCACCCCCACCCCGACCGCTGAAGTCGTGGAAGAGACGCCCGCCTTGGTCTCCGGTCCGATTTCCGTTGACTTCAATTCCCTGCTGTCTCAGAATTCCCAGGTCGTCGGCTGGATCTACAGCCCGGACACCGTCATCAGTTATCCGGTCCTGAAGGGCGGAGACAATGATTACTATCTCCATCACACGCTGAACGGAACCGAAAACGCAAGCGGCAGCATCTTCATGGATGCCGTCTGCGAACCCGACCTCTCGGGCGACAACACGATTCTTTACGGACATCACATGAACAACGGGTCCATGTTCGCGAGCCTCTCAAACTACAAACAGGAAGGTTACCTCGAAGCGCACCCGGTTCTGTACTACTACACCCCGACCCAGAACTATATGCTGCAGGTCTTCACCTGCTTCGTCACCGGCGGCGACTCGGATGTCTATGCGTTCAACTTTGACACCCGGGATCAGTTCCAGGAGTTCATCAACCGTATGTATTCCCGCTCCAATTTCGATACCGGCGTTCAGGTCACGAGCAGCGACCATATCATGACGCTCTCCACCTGCAGCTATGAATACGACGACGCACGCTACGTGGTACTCTGCAAAATCATTCCGATGTAATCCCTGATGCATCACGCATTCACGGACACAGCGCCCGGCCGCTCTCAATGAGCAGCCGGGCGCTGTTTATTTTGGGATGCGGTTCCCGATTGTTATGACGCGCTTTTGTTCGGATAAACCGTGATGCTGTCCAGAACCGCGTCCACATCATCCACCGAGACAGAGAGCTTTCCGGTGCCTTCTCTCGCGGACTGCATTCTTTCCTTCATACGTTCTGCCTGTTCCTCATTCCCTGCGCTCTCATAGAAAAGATGGCGAAAGGCCGCGTCTGCGTATTCCGCGACACGGTATTCTTCTTCATGGACACTTTGGAACGGGTCAACATCGTAGCCGCGATTATAGTACTCCCGGATCATGTCTCCGTAGTTTTCATCCTGCAGGTTGTACTCCATGTTGCTGTAGGGTTCCCGATTGAACGAACGACGAAGTTCCGTGACCAGCTTCGTGATGGAGAAGATCGCCGCCAGCAGCACCAGCACCGTGAGGACGTTCAGGACCTTGATCAGAAGAGACGATGGTTTTCTTTTCGCTGTATCACGCATTCTGCATCACTCCCTCCAGATAAGCGGTTTTTCTTGCCTCGGAGAATGTGAGGAACTCCGCCAGCTCCTCCCCGTCCAGGCCGAAGAACACGCGCATCATCTCCATCACGTCGGAAGACATGTTTTCCAGAGCCTCCCGGTGTTCTTCTGTCTCAACATTGCGCAACGCGCGCTCCTCCGTCTCGAGAAAACGATCCAGGTTCTGGCAAAGGCGCCGAAGTTCATACCCCGTGTTTTCCTTCTCCCATTCGTCCAGCTCTCCGTGCAGGAAAACGCATTCCGCGGCCAAAACGAAGTCCTTGTAGTACTCCGCGGTCCACTGTAGGTCCTCATAGCCTTCAAACGGACCGTTATAGCAGCGGATGCTGTGATAGGTGAGCCAGGAGGAAAAGGCGATATAATCCCGATCTTCCAGGCACTTGTCCAGCGTTTCCATGATGGGCTGCGGATTGCGTTCCGCTCTGCTGCGCCGCAGCGCCTCCGGATATCCGTATGTGTTCTCCGAGATCGCGTAGGTGACGACCGCGGTAATCAGCAGCAGGAGAATGATCAGCAGCCGCGGGACAATCCGTGCATAGTGATCGGCCTTGCCGACGACCGCGGCTTCCGTCTCCGCATACCGCCTGCGAAAGCTTGCCATCTCGCGGTGATGGCGCACGGCCTGGTCGTTCGGTTTCCCGCAGTACGGGCAGACGCTTTCTTCCAGTCCGACTTCGCCGCCGCAGTATTTGCACTTCATTCCAGCATCCCCTTCTCTTTCAGGAATTTCTCACATTCCGCGATCGGAACAAATCCGTCCTTCTTCAGTTTCTGAAGAAAGGCGTCTTTTTCTTCCTCCGAAATCGGGAATCTGTTTTCAAAATCTTCCAGGAGCGGCACCCTCTTCGCAATCAGCACGTCCAGCTCCTCCTCGCTGAGATTCGGCCTGCTTTCAAACGTAAGAAGCGATATTTCATCCCGAAAGAGCCATGG
>CAMKEK010000159.1:0-3864 GCA_946411545.1 uncultured Clostridia bacterium | reverse complement strand
ATCCGGACGGCGACACCGTAATGAGTGCCGCCGCCCTTTGCCGTGCGCTGAGAAGGAAGAACAAGAAGGCGTACCTGTTCCGCAACACGAAGATTACCCCAAAGATGCTGCCCTTTGTGGACAAGCTCTTCGCGCCTGAGAGTTTTGTGCCGAAGTATGTCGTCTCGGTGGATATCGCGACGGAAAACCTCATACCGGCGGGATTCGACGGCAAGGTCGACCTCGCCATTGATCACCATCCGTCCAATTCCCACTTCGCCTCGGCGGAGCTGATCGATGCCGAGCGCTCCGCCTGCGGAGAGATTGTGCAGAAGCTGATCGTCGCCCTGACCGGAAAGCTCACCAAGACCGAGGCCACACTCCTCTATATCGCGCTGACCACGGATACCGGCGCCTTCCAGTACGCCAACACGGATGAACAGACCTTCCTCTCGGCGGCTGAGCTGCTTCATGCCGGCGCCGATGCGCACGCGGTGATGCTGCATTTCTTCCGAAAGACCTCTCTGGCCCGGCTTCGGCTGGAGGGAATGATCTATTCCGGCCTGCATGTGTATCACGGCGGAAAGCTCGTCGTGGCGCCGGTCACCCTGGAGATGATGCGCACCGCCGAAGCGACCGAGGATGACTGCGACGATCTGGCGGGGCTCTCGGGAAGGGCGGAGAACGCGCTTATGAACGTGACCATCCGGGAACTCGAGGACGGAAGCTGCAAGATTTCCGTCCGCTCGGCCCCCGGGGTCAGCAGCCTTGCGGTCTGCTCCGCCTTTGGCGGGGGCGGCCACGAGCTGGCCTCCGGCTGCAACATTCAGGCCGGGCCCGAGAAGGCGGAAAAGCTCCTGCTCGACGTGATCGACGAACTCTGCGGAGCGCAGCTGTGAACGGGATCCTCCTGGTTGACAAGTCCTCCGGCTGGACCAGCAACGACGTGGTTCAGAAGCTTCGCGGCCTGCTGCGGGAGCGGCGGATCGGGCATGCGGGAACCCTGGACCCGATGGCGACCGGGCTGCTGACGGTGTTTGTCGGCCGCGCCACGCGGGCGGTGGAATTCGCCGAAGCGGACGCAAAATGCTACCGTGCCGCGCTGCGCCTCGGCCTCACGACGGATACCCAGGATGTTACCGGCACCCCCCTCCGAGAGACGGAAGCCGACGTGACGCGGGAAGCGCTGGAGAAGGCGCTGGCGCGGTTTCGCGGCGAGATCCGCCAGGTGCCGCCCATGTACTCTGCCGTGAAGGTGAACGGAGAGCGCCTCTATAAGCTGGCCCGCCGCGGCGAGACGGTGGAGCGCGCCGCGCGCCCTGTCATGATCCACGCCCTGGAACTCCTGGGACGGGAAGGGGAGGACTGGATCCTGGAGATCCGCTGCTCAAAGGGCACGTATATCCGCACCCTCTGCCAGGACATCGGGGACGCGCTCGGCTGCGGCGGCTGCATGGCGGCGCTGCGGCGTCTGGAGGCGGGCTGCTTTACGGTCGAGGAGGCGCATACCCTTCCGGAGATCGCCTCGGCGGCCGAAGAGGGCAGGGCGGAGGCCCTGCTGCTCCCGTCGGATACGCTCTTTCGCGACATTCCGGCGCGGACGCTGGACGCCGGCGCGGAAAAGAAAGTCCGAAACGGAAACCCGTTTCCTTCCCCCTGGCCGGACGGGACGCTGCGCCTTTACGCCGGGACGGGAGAGTTCCTTGCCCTGGCACGGGCGGAAAACGGCGAGTGCCGCACGATCAAATCCTTTTTCGAGGTTAACCCAACATGAACGAGATACGCAGAGCGGTTGCGCTCGGCTTTTTTGACGGAGTACACCGCGGACACGCGGCCCTGCTGGAGCGGGTGAAGGAACGCGCGGCAGAATTGGACGCGGCCCCCGCGGTGCTCACCTTTGACGTGCATCCCGACACGCTTGTATTCGGGAAAGAAGTTCCCCTGATCAACAGTGCGCCGGAGCGCGAGGAGATCATCCGCCGCATCTACGGCATCGACACGACGATCTTCCTGCACTTCAACCGGAGCATGATGGAGATGCCGTGGCAGGAGTTTATCGAATCCGCCGTCCGGGAACTCGGAATCACCGCGGTGGTGGTGGGCCATGATTTCTCCTTCGGATACCGCGGCCAGGGCACGCCGGAGCGCCTGAAGGCCTGGTGCGGCGAGCGTGACATCTGCTGTGACGTGATTCCGGCGGTGAAGCTGGGCGGCCGGATCGTGAGCTCCACCGAGATCCGCACCCTGATTGCGGAGGGGAAGATCGAAGAGGCCAACCACCTTCTCGGCCATCCGCACACCCTTTCAGATGTGATTCACTCGGGATTTCACCTGGGGGCCAAGCTGGGAAGCCCGACCATCAACATGGCCTTTCCGGCGGGCGTCGTGATTCCGAAGCACGGCGTCTACGCGGCGCGGGTCTGGCTGGACGACGGGTCAAACTATGCCGCCGTCACCAACATCGGCGTGCGCCCGACCGTGAGCGAAGGAGAGCGCGTGAGCGTGGAGAGCCATCTCCTGGACTTCAGCGGGAACCTCTACGGCAGACATGCGCGGGTGGAGTTCATGCACTTTCAGCGCCCGGAGCGGCGTTTCGACTCGGTGGAGGAACTGGCCGAACAGATCCGGCGCGACACCGAGGAGACAAGAAACTGGTTCCGGGAGGCCCGGGAGGATTCCGGGGACGGGACAGAATAAGCCACGAACGGAATACAAAAAAAACAAGCCGGTCTTTCGACCGGCTTGCGGTATCTCTCAGGAGAGGAACATGGCGTCGCCGAAACTGAAGAAACGGTAGCGGTTCTCGACGGCGACCTCATAGGCGTGAAGGACATGCTCCCGTCCGGCCAGCGCCGAGACCAGCATGATCAGCGTGCTCTCCGGAAGATGGAAGTTCGTGATCAGCGCGTCGATGCAGCGGAAGCGGTAGCCCGGATAGATGAAGATATCCGTCCAGCCGGAGGCGGCATGAAGCGTTCCGTCCTCATCGGCAAAGCTCTCCAGCGTGCGGCAGGAGGTGGTGCCCACGGCAATGACGCGGCCGCCGTTTTGCTTGCAGCGGTTCACGACCGCGGCCGTCTCTTCCGGGATGATGCAGAATTCCGAATGCATCTCGTGATCCTCAATCTCGTCCTCCTTGACAGGACGGAAGGTGCCGAGGCCGACATGCAGCGTGACCGGGCAGATGGGGATGCCCATGGCGCGGATCTGCTCCATCAGCGCGGGCGTGAAGTGGAGGCCGGCCGTCGGGGCGGCGGCACTGCCCAGCTCACGGGAATAGACGGTCTGATAGCGCTCGCGGTCGGAGAGCTCTTCCTTGATGTAGGGCGGGAGGGGCATCTTGCCGAGCCGGTCAAGCACCTCCAGGAAGATCCCTTCATAGTGGAAGCGTACGCTTCGGTTCCCACCGGGGAGAACCTCCTCCACCGTGGCGGTGAGCTCGCCGTCGCCGAAAATCACTTCGGCCCCTTCGCGAAGCCGCTTCCCCGGACGGCAGAGGCATTCCCAGCGGCCCTCTCCCAGCTCGCGCAGCAATACCAGCTCGGCCGCGCCGCCGCTTGGCCGGTGGCCGATGAGGCGGGCGGGCAGAACGCGGGAGTCGTTCACCACCAGGCAGTCGCCTTCCCGGAGAAGAGAGGGCAGGTCATAGAAGTGCCGGTGCGTCAGCTCTCCCGTCACCTTGTCCATGCACAGCAGGCGGGAATGATCCCGCTCGGGGATCGGCGTCTGAGCAATCAGCTCCGGCGGAAGATCAAAATAGAAATCAGATTTTTTCATCACTGTACCCCGCGGATTAAAAAAGCACAAACCCTGAGGTTTGTGCTTTCCTGTGGTCGGAGTGCGGAGATTTGAACTCCGGGCCTCTTGGTCCCGAACCAAGCGCGC
>CAMKEK010000158.1:0-3876 GCA_946411545.1 uncultured Clostridia bacterium | reverse complement strand
GATGTCCTCCTGCTCCAGCTGCAGCTGCTGAGCCGCCGCGGTGCAGAGCTTCGCCCAGGGGATGAAGCAGTGGCCGTTGTGTTCGTTATGACGCAGAACAAAGATCACGCCGGCGCGGATCCGGTTCGGGTCTGTGTCCTCGATCCCCAGCTCCTCGGCCAGACGGTCGGCCGCGGCAAACGGCGCCCCGATCCCGTCGACGGTCAGAAGGTAGGGATTTTCCTTCAGAAGCTCCAGCGCGTTTTCGCCATAGAAGCGATACAGCCGCACCGCGTATTCCGGCGCGATTCCGGAGGCGCTCAGCAGAAGCACAAGCTTCTTCAGGCCGACCTGGCGCTTGAACTCCTTTGCGATCTTCTCCGCTTTGTTCAGGCTGATGCCGCGGATTTCGGCAAGCAGCACGGGTTCCTCTTCCAGGACGCGCAGCGCGTTTCTTCCGAAGCGCTCGACAATCTGTCCCGCCATGACCGGACCGATTCCCTTGACGGCGCCGGAAGCCAGATAGGAGAATACCGAGCGCTCGTCCTCCGGGGTGCTCCGCTCCGAGGATTCCGCCTCGAACTGACGCCCGTAGGTCCCGTGCAGGCCCCAGTGCCCGTAGGCCGTGATGGTCTCTCCCGGCCAGGCATAGGGGAAGGTCCCCGTCAGCTTCTGCTCGGCACCGTCGGTGTCGGTCACGCTCAGCACGGCGTAGCCGTTTTCCTCGTTGCTGTAGATAACGCTTTGGACCGTACAGCTGAGTACGTCAATCTCTTCCTCTTGATTCGGTTCCTGGTTGTTGATAGTATCCACAGCAGCTTACTGACTCCCACTCTCTATGGCTCTCAGTCTTCCCGCGCCTGCGGCGCGGGAAGACCGGTATTCCAAAAGCTTACCGACTCCCAATCTTGATCGGCTTTTTGCCCTCCCGCGCCAGCGGCGCCGAAAATCCGATATTCCAAAAACTTACCGGCCCTTTATTCTTCCAGGCCGAGCACCTGTTTCAGGTACTGCCCCGTATAGCTCGCCTCGCAGCGGGCGCAGTCCTCCGGCGTTCCTTCAAAGACCAGCTCGCCGCCCTCGTCGCCGCCCTCGGGGCCCAGGTCGATGATGGTGTCGGCAACCTTGATCACGTCCAGGTTGTGCTCGATCACGATGACGGTGTTCCCTGCGTCGGTGAGGCGGGACAGGATGTCCGTCAGACGGTGGACGTCCGCAACGTGCAGGCCCGTGGTCGGCTCATCCAGAATATAGACCGTACGCCCCGTCGCCCGTTTTGAGAGCTCCGTCGCCAGCTTGACGCGCTGGGCCTCGCCGCCGGAGAGCGTCGTACTGGACTGGCCCAGCTTGATGTAGCCGAGGCCGACGTCGTAAAGCGTCTGGAGCCGGTCGCGGATCTTCTCCTGATTGGTGAAGAAGCCGAGGGCCTCTTCCACGGTCATCTCCAGGACCTCCGAGATGTTCTTTCCCTTGTAGCGCACCTCCAGGGTCTCCCGGTTGTAGCGCCGTCCGCCGCAGACCTCGCAGGGTACGTATACATCCGGCAGAAAGTGCATCTCGATCTTCACCAGGCCGTCGCCGGAGCAGGCCTCACAGCGTCCGCCCTTCGTATTGAAAGAGAAGCGCCCCTGATTGTAGCCGCGCAGCCTTGCGTCCTGGGTGGCGGCGAACAGATTGCGGATATCGTCAAACAGCCCCGTGTAGGTTGCCGGGTTGGAGCGGGGGGTCCGCCCGATGGGGCTCTGGTCCAGGGCAATGACCTTGTCGACATAGTCCAGGCCCTCGATGCTGTCGAATTTGCCCGGATGCACCTTGGCCCGGTTCTTTTCCGACGCCAGGACCTTGTAAAGGATTTCCTGGATCAGGGAGGATTTTCCGCTCCCGGATACGCCGGTGACACAGATCAGTTCGCCCAGGGGGAAGTGTACGTCGATCCCCTTCAGGTTGTGCTCCGCCGCACCGCGGATGACAAGCTCATGGCCGTTGCCCTGCCGGCGCGCGGTGGGGACGGGGATCTTCTTGCGCCCGCTGAGATACTGGCCGGTGACCGACTCGGGGCAGGCGCACAGGTCGTCCACGGTTCCCGCGCAGACCACCTTTCCGCCGTTGATGCCGGCGCCGGGACCGATGTCGATGACATGGTCGGCCGCGCGCATGGTCTCTTCGTCATGCTCCACCACGACCAGGGTGTTTCCCAGGTCGCGCAGGCGGTACAGCGTTTTCAGGAGCTTGGCGTTGTCCCGCTGATGCAGGCCGATGCTCGGTTCGTCCAGAATGTACAGCACGCCCATGAGGCTGGACCCGATCTGGGTCGCGAGACGGATTCTCTGGCTCTCGCCGCCCGAGAGCGTTCCCGAGGCCCGGGAGAGCGTCAGGTAGCCCAGGCCCACACTGCTCAGGAAGTCCAATCGGCTGCGGATCTCCTTGATGATCTGGGCCGCGATCAGCTGTTCCTTCGGCGTAAGGGTCAGACCGTTGAGGAATACCGCCGCATTCACCACCGAGAGCTTCGTCAGCTCGGCGATGTTCTTGCCGCCCACCGTCACCGCGAGAGCGGTCTGCTTCAGGCGCTGGCCGCCGCAGGTGGGGCAGGGCGTCTCGGACATGCAGGATTCGATCTCCGCCCGCATTCCGGGGCTCTGGGTCTCGCGATAGCGCCGTTCCAGGTTCGGAACAATGCCCTCAAACTCTCTCTTGATCACGCCGTGGCCGTCCGCCTTTTCATAGCGCAGCTGCAGCGGTTCGCCCTTCGTTCCGTAGAGGATCGCGTCGATGGCTTCCGGCGACAGGGTTTCGATGGGGTCGGAGAGCTTGAAATGGTACTTCTTTGCCATGGCGTCGAAGTACATCTTCGAGATTCCGTCCGCTTTCACATTTCCCCAGCCCGAGGCGTTGATGCCGCCGTTTTCAATGCTGAGCTTGCGGTTGGGCATGATAAGCTCCGGGTCAATGAGCATCTGAATTCCGAGCCCCGAGCAGGTCGGGCAGGCGCCGTGGGGATTGTTGAAGGAAAACAGGCGCGGGGTAATCTCCTCCAGCGAGATTCCGCAGTCCGGACAGGCGTAGTTCTGGGAAAAGCTGAGCTCCTCCTCGGTGTCCTTCAGTTCCGCCGTCAGCAGGCCTCCGGAGAGGCTCAGCGCTGTTTCGGCCGAATCCGTGAGACGGCGGCGGATGCTGTCCTTGATGGCAATGCGGTCGACGATGACCTCGATGGTATGCTTTTTGTTCTTGTCCAGCGGGATATCTTCCGCCAGGTCATAGACCAGGCCGTCCACACGGGCCCGAACATAGCCGGAACGCTTTGCATCTTCAAGGATTTTCTTATGCTCGCCTTTTTTGCCGCGCACCACCGGCGCCAGCAGGGAGAGCTTTGTTCCCTCCGGAAGCTGCATCAGGCGGTCGATGATCTGGTCCACGGTCTGCTGGCGGATCTCACGCCCGCACTTTGGGCAGTGCGGAATCCCGATACGCGCGTACAGAAGGCGGAGATAGTCATAGATCTCCGTCACCGTTCCCACAGTGGAACGGGGATTCTTTGACGTGGTCTTCTGGTCAATGGAGATGGCCGGCGAGAGTCCGTCGATGGAGTCCACATCGGGCTTGTCCATCTGTCCGAGAAACATTCTCGCATAGGAGCTGAGGCTCTCGACATAACGGCGCTGCCCTTCGGCATAGATGGTATCAAATGCCAGGCTGGATTTCCCGCTTCCGGAAAGTCCCGTGACGACCGTCAATTTGTCCCGGGGAATCTCCACGTCGATGTTTTTGAGGTTGTTCTCTCTCGCGCCTTTGATAACGATGTTTTCCTGCATGCAATCCGGTTCCTTACCTGCTTATTCTGTAACTGTTTTATTATACGCTCTTTTTTCTTCGGTTGCAATAAAGAGTCTGTGAATT
>CAMKEK010000157.1:0-3904 GCA_946411545.1 uncultured Clostridia bacterium | reverse complement strand
AGATTGACACCGCCGGTGAACGCCACCTTGCCGTCAATCACAAGGATTTTACGGTGGTCGCGGTAGTTGTAGTGAGAGGAAACAATGGGCTTGATCGTCGAAAATGGTCTCGCTTTGATTCCGACTTTTTCCAGAAGCTTCCAGTAGCCGACCGGCAGCGTGAACATCTCACACATGCCGTCGTATAAAACCCGGATCTCGACCCCCGCCTTCGCCTTGCGTGTCAGGATGTCCAGAACCCGCCCCCACATATATCCCTCCTGGATAATGAAATACTCCAGGAAGATGAACTTCTCCGCCTTTTCCAGCTCCTCGAGCATGGCCTCGAACATGTCTTCGCCCAGCGGAAAATACCGCACCGCGGTGTGTTCGAACAGCGGGAAGCATCCGCTTCGGTTGAGATAGTGGCAAAGGTCGTCGACGCCGGAGCCGTCATGCGCCAGCTTTTCGAGGACATTCTCCGGCTGTTTCAGGAATTCCCGGCTCGTCTGAATCTGTTCATCGACCAGTCTGCGCTCCAGCCGGTGTCCGAAGTTCGATTGCGTAAACAACAGAAACGCAGCTCCGGCCAGCGGAAGAATCGCAATGATGAACATCCAGGTCAGCTTGGCGGAGGAGTCCATCTTGCAGTTAAACAGGTAGATCACCATCGCAAGGGAGAACAGCCGCATGAGATTGATCAGGATCGGCAGCTTATCCGTAAAATAAACATAAGCGCTTACCAGAATCGCGATCTGCATAACCGCCAGCAGGGCAATCACGAAAAACCTGCTGAATACCAGGCGCAGAAGCCCTTTTTTGATCGGTTTGGAAAGCCTTACGATGCCCTCTTCTTTTTCCAACAAATCCCTTCCCTTCATCCGTTCTGTTTTCCGGGTCTAAATGATACGAAAAATATCTCAGAACTCCAGCGTATTCACACGGGAGAGCAGTTCCTCCAGCACGGTACGGGAAACTGCAATCTTTCTGCGCCCCTCCTCGGTGTCGAGGCCGTTTCTGCGGATATAGTGCTGCAGAAGGCGAATGTGCCCGACGACCGCCGCTTTCTCCTCCACTTCCCGCACCGCCTGTTCGCTTTTCGTATCCAGGTACCGTTCCAGCTGACCGCGCCAGAGAAGGGCGGCCGTTTCATTCGGAATCCCCAAAAACTGTTCTCCCTCGGCAGGATCCACCGTGCCGAAGCCGCAATAGGCGTTGTACATGGCCGCCAGCTCGAAGACGGGATGTCCGTGGCTTAGCTTATCCATATCGATCAGCAGGGTCTCTCCATCCTGGTACATAATATTTCGGTAGTGATAGTCGCCGTGGATCATGTGCCGGTCATCCGGAACCGCCTCGATCATCAAGTACAGTCTCTCATACACTTCTTCCGGCAGGCCGGCTTTCGCGGTTTCTGTCCACTTCAGCGCCGTATCCCTGATCGAAGGCACAAAGCTCTGCTTCACAATCCGTGAATGAATCAGCTTCAGGAGCGACGTGCTCATCTCCGCAAGCTCATCCATACTCTTTTCACCGTCTTTGAATACCTGAATAAAGGTTTTCGCGTTCAGCAGTTCGTAAACCGTGCCATAGCCGCCTTCTTTGATCTGGACCACATCATACGGAATGGCCGACGGAACCCCCAGGACGAAAGCAGCCCGGGCCAGTTCCCGCTCGCGCTGAATGGCCGGAAGGGCATCTTTCAGATAGACTTTGATGATGTTTTCCCGATCCAGACGGTATACCTTTCCGTTTGCCCCCTGGCCGATCATCTCACAGTCCTGCAGGGAGATCATGCGATAGACCTTCTGGACCTCCATCATCTCTGTAAATCCGGTCACGTCCAGGATATCGTAAAGATCGGGACGGACGTTGATCAGGCTGGTCCGGTCAACCTTCTGTTTCACCCGGAGCACCACCCGCAGTCCCGCACTGCTCATATAGTTCACCCGGTCGCAGTCCAGCACGACGGCGTCAGGCTGACATTTTTCCAGCTGTTCCATGACTTCAGTCTGAAATGTTGAGGCATTGACGGAATCCACATGCTCCGGCGGTATCAGGGTAAGTATTCCGTTTTCATAATTTGTCTGCATATCGCACATCCTTTTGCTGCGCAGTTCATTCCGCACGGAAACGTATGATTCCTGTTTCTTTAATCTATCATATTCCGGCAAAAAGCACAATGACAATTCTCGATTTTTGTGTGCTTGTCCTGTGACATAAGCTGTGATATAGTATGCCTGTAAACAAAAGATTACGTTTTGCAGAATGATAGATCACGAATATCGAAAGGAGCAATGTACCATGAATACTCTTGCGATGGAGAACAGATCCACCCCGACTCTGTTTCATTCCAACCCGGTCCTGAGCCGACTGAGCAGAGTGACCGAACGTGCGGAGATGAATGATGCCGCAACCTACTCCGGAATCGCCTCCAAGACCGGTTTCTTCCTGCTGATGACGCTGGTGGGCATTGTGCTTCAGATTCTGGCGCAGGCCATCTTCGCCGGGGATGCCGTATGGCAGACGTTCACGGTTTATGACAAGTTTACTATTACCCTCACGAAGACAGAGGCCCTCATCCTGACCGCCGTGATGGCCGTCGGCTTCATCGCCGAGCTTTTGGGAATCTTTATTCGGAAAACAATCCCGGTTACCGGTACCTTGTATTCCGTCAGCCAGGGCTATGTCATTTCCTTCCTCGTTTTTGACGTGCTGAAGGGATATGAGTATCTGGGTCTGGAAGCCCTTCTGCTCACCGTCGCGGTCATCGCGGTCATGAGCCGCCTGTACACCTCCGGCCGCATCAGAGACGGCAAAAAGTATCGCATGGTTCTGCTCTCCCTGTTCCTGGGGTCCCTTGGGATCGCGTTTTTCACGGGAATCGGGTTTGTGATTCCTGCCACCCGCCCCTATGCAATGGCCCTGATTCAGAACGCCGCCCTCTCCGTCACGCTGGATGTGATCGGCCTGGTGATCGCCGCTCTGTTTCTGATCAGCGATTTCTCCCTGATTCAGACCTGTGTAGAGCAGGGCTACCCCAGGGAGTACGAGTGGTCCGCGGCCTTCGGTCTGGTCTTCACGGTTCTCTGGGTCTATCTCAAGATTCTGGACCTGCTGATGCGCTTCGCTGACAAGGGCAAAAAGAATTAAAGCGATACAGTCCGAGCAATCACGGAAGCCCGCGCGGCATCCGAGTAATAATACGAAATGACGAAAGGAGTTTAAAAATGGCCATCGACATAGAAAAAACCCTCGAAGACGTAAGCGGCGGCACCCCTTATGCCAACGGCAGCTTTGTTGACCACGGAAACTACATCGTCTATACCGTGGCCTCCGGAGACACCCTGATCGGCATCGCCTCCCGCTTCGGCGTCAACTTCATGCAGATTGCCCAGTGGAACAATATTGCAGATCCAAGCATGATCCGAGTCGGCCAGCAGCTTACCGTTTATCCCACGATTTACAGGTAAGCCCGAGACAACAATCTGCTCTGTTTATACCGCACAAGACCGTCTCTCAGAAGATGAGAGACGGTCTTGTATGTTGTCGGTTTCTTAATATCCCCAGGTCATCAATTTCCACTGACCGCCATCAGCGCGTGCAAGCCACCACTGCCAGCCGGTATATTCCTGATCCGGGTTCCACGCCCCTCCGCCTTTTTTCGGAGAGTGAAATTCACTGGTAAACATGATGCACTGCGTGAATGTCTCTTTTGTATCATTTGCTTCTTCCAGTTGATTCATCCAGGATATGTTGTCCGCATTGCATTCCTCGTCGGAACTGTAAGCGATTTTGTGAAGCTCACAGCCGTCCCACTTGCTGAATTCAGCTTTTATCAACTGAATCGCGGCATCCATCTCTTCCTGAGAATAGAGCTCGGAATGTCCGTAATCTATTGTCACTTCGGAAGCCGTTTTCGAAC
>CAMKEK010000156.1:0-3940 GCA_946411545.1 uncultured Clostridia bacterium | reverse complement strand
CGGATGTCGTTCGGCACGGCGTCCCGGATGCTGCTGTCGGAGGAACCGACAATGCGGCAGGAGGCGATCACGTCCCAGAGCGCGATATGGTGCCGGAGCAGAAAGGCGCGGCGCTCTTCCACCGTCTGCGGCGTGTCATCGTCGTACAAGGCGGCGACAAGGCGCCAGAAGCGGTTCTGGGGATGGCCGTAGAAAAACGCCGTCTCCCGGGACTTCACCGAAGGGAAGCTCCCGAGAATCAGAATCTCGGAGTTCTCGTCCCAGACCGGCGGGAACGGGTGCACAAGCTGTTCGGCGGTTTTCATCTCTCTTGGGCTCCTTTTCTGCTTCTTGGATCGGGCACGCGGCAGGCGATGCCCTGATCAGCTTGTATTTTATTCGTTTCGGGAAAGAAATCAAGCGGGAAACTGCGAGAGAAGCGGCTTTGACAGAAAAAGACCTGCCCGGCACTCAGCTTTTTCTTCCTTGCAACCGAAAAACTACGTCATTGACAAAGGCGGGTTTCTCTTTTAAAGTATGGGGAAAACGTCCCTATCAAAGACTTGAAGAAGGAGCCGGATTATGAAAGAGACCTTTGTTTTACAGAAACACATCGAACAAGGTGTGGAGAAGATCGTTTCGGATACCATCAAGGCGACGCTGAAGAACCCCAAAGAGAGCGCCTTCATGGTCCGCTTTGCCGCGGCCAGCCGGAAGGCCTCGAAGACCCGCATGAAGCTGGAGCAGGAGGGCCTGCATGTTCCGGGCTTCCTGATTGCGAGCATCACGAGCAGCTGCAACCTGCACTGCGCGGGATGCTACTCCCGCTGCAACAACGCCACCGTCGACGCGGCCCCCGTGGAACAGCTGAGCCGTGATGAGTGGCTTCGGGTTTTCAAGGAAGCGGAGGAGCTGGGCGTGAGCTTTATCATGCTGGCAGGCGGCGAACCCATGATCCGCCGCGATGTGATCGAGGCGGCCGGCAGCATGCAGAACATCATCTTCCCGGTGTTCACCAACGGGACCTTCATCGACGAGCGGTATTTCAAACTGCTGGACGAGTGCCGGAACCTGGTTCCGGTCCTCAGCATCGAGGGCGGCAGGGAAATCACCGACGCGCGCCGCGGCGAGGGAATCTATGACCGGGTCACCGGCAACATGAAGAAGTTCCGGGAGAAGGGCCTGATCTTCGGCGCATCCATCACCGTGACGACCGAGAACGTGCAGGAGGTTACCTCCGAGGCCTTTGTCCGGGGCCTGGCCGAGCAGGGCTGCAAGCTTATGATCTATGTGGAGTTTGTTCCGGTCACCGAAGAGGCGACGCACCTGGCGCCGGGGGAGAAGGAACGCGCCTACATGGCAGAAGCCGTGGACGCGCTGCGCAGCAAGTATGACGACATGGTCCTGCTGTCCTTCCCGGGAGATGAGCTGGCGATGGGCGGCTGCATGGCGGCGGGAAGAGAGTTCTTCCACATCAACTCCCACGGCGGAGCCGAGCCGTGTCCCTTCTCCCCGTATTCGGACATCAACGTGAAGACGACCTCTCTCCGGGATGCGATGAAATCTCAGCTGTTTGACGCGCTGCGCGAAAAGCATGTGCTGGAAGAAGCCCATGTGGGCGGCTGTGTGCTCTTTACCCAGCGGGCCCAGGTCGAGCAGATCATGGCGGAAATCGCGGCGTCGAGAAAGACCGAAGCCTGAGCCGATTCAGAACAAGCAATCAGAAACGAAACTGCCCTCCCGAACCCGGGAGGGCAGAATTGACAACAGGGAAAACAAGGGGATGCGCGGCTACGCCTTTTTCCGGTTTACCAGTTTCCCGATCAGCATAATCACGGCAAACACGATCAGATACCAGAAGTTCTCCATCTTGTGCCCCACCAGGCAGGCATAGACCATGAAGAGCGAGCCGAGAATCGCCAGGGTCGGGATCACATAGCGCCGCAGCACGGTCTCTTCCGTCGCTTTGCGCATCCAGTTGACAAAGATCGGGATGTACATGGCGTAGATCGTGATGATGGGAAGCTCCGATGCATCGAAGCAGAACGGGGCGCTCTCAAATGCGGTGCCAGTGAAGATCTTTGCGCCGCCCCAGACCTCCAGCACGCTCACGAAGATGAAGTACATTCCCCAGAACGCGCAGAGCAGCAGACCGAAGATGGCGGAATTACCCGGCATGTTGGACTTCCGGCCCACTTCGCCGAAGAGCTCCGGAGCCGGACCCTCACCGCGGGCCGCCAGAGAGTAGACGCCGCGGCAGCAGCCGAGCATCAGGCCGTTCATCGTGCCGGCACAGGAGATCGCCACAAAGAGATTGAGCAGGTTTCCCAGGACGCCGCCGAAGATATTGACAAAGGCCACCGTCGCGCCTTCCGCCATCAGCACGTCCACGGAGGCGCCGCCGGCCACGCCGATGTAGTAGCAGATATAGGTCGCGATAATGATGATGCCGCCGATGATCAGCGCCTTCGGGAGATTCCGCTTGGCGTCCTTCAGCTCGGAGTTGATGGTGGTGGCGATGATCCAGCCTTCATAGGCGAAGGAGGTCGCGCATACGGAGGCAAGGAGCGGCGATGCCGTGCCGCCCTGAGAAACGGAGCCTGTGGCAAAATTGCTGACCAGCATATGATTCGGTCCCAGCAGACCCACCAGGATGCCGACCACCGCCATCAGGCCAAGGGGGATCAGCTTGATCACCGTGGTCGCCGCCTGAAATTTCCCCGCCAGCTTCGGCGACAGGGCGTTTATGACATAGGCGCACACCAGATACACCATCATCAGCACCATGCACTCCGGCCCGATGACGCAGCCGCCCTCCGCCGCCGGGATCAGCATCGGCAGATCCGGCCAGCAGGACGTGAGAAAGACCAGCGTATACCGCGCCGTGAGCCAGGCGAGGATCACGGTCAGGGTCGGATAGTAGATGATGGTCATGAACCAGCCGAGATAGTAGCCGTAGCGCGGCCCGACGGTCGCCTCGGCATAGTCGACGACGCCGTTGACCTTTTCGTACTTCTGCGCCATCGCGGCAAATGCGAGGATGCAGAAAATCATGATGAGGCCGCCGATGATCCATGCGAGGATGCCCAGCGGCATATTGCCTTCGGTCTTCTGCAGAATGGTCTGGGCCTTGAAGAACACGCCGGAGCCGATGACAATGCCCACCACCATGCAGATCGCGGTGAAGAGCCCATATCTGCGTTCAAGCTTGTTTTCCATACGTCCTCCTTAAAAAATTTTGCCTTTTTTACAGCTCTATTTTAACAAGAACTGTAAAAAAGGCAAGTAGCAGGATGGACTTTTTTGCAGAAGATTTTGGCCGTCCCAGTCTTTTTCAGTTTTTCAGGGCCCATTCGAGGCCGCGGGGGAGATATTCGTTCCAGAAGTCCCAGGTATGCATGCCGTGGCCGTCCTCGTAAAAGAAGTCCGCGCCCTCCGCTTCCAGGAAGCGCCGGAAGTCCTGATTTACGGCATAGAGGCTGTCCTCTCTGCCGATGGCCATGTAGATCTTCGGAAGCTCCTTGCCGGCCGCCTTGGCCTTGCGATACAGGACCTCGGGGTTATAGTCGGACTCCAGAAGCTTTTCCGGATCGCCGAACACATCCCGGACCATGGCCTCGGGCATGATGCTGTTGCGCCGTTTTCCGAGTTCGGCGACTTCATGGATCACCAGGGCCGAGGAGAGGGCAATGCAGGCGGAGAAGGTCTCCGGAAACTGCAGCGCTGTGTGGATCGCGCCGAAGCCGCCCATGGAGAGGCCCGCGATCATGGTGTTTTCCCGGTTCAGGCAGTAGCCGAAGGTGTCGCGGATATACTCCGGCAGTTCCTCCCCGACGAAGGTGGCATAGTTTCCGCCCTCGTATCCGCGGTCAAGATAGAAGGAGTTGCCCGTGGTGGGCATGAAGATGGCGAGATTATACTGCTTGGCCATCTCCTGGGCCACGCCGCCGTAGAGCCAGTC
>CAMKEK010000155.1:0-3946 GCA_946411545.1 uncultured Clostridia bacterium | reverse complement strand
AGCGTCCAGTCCTTCATCTCTTTGCCGGCGGCCGTGGCGCCGACCACCTGGGAGTAGTAGCTGTCTCCGCGGGTGTCGCGGATGACCGCGGTGGAGAGGTAATAGCCGTTCGGCAGTTTCTCCAATGTGATGCTGGTTCCGGCGCTGAAGGTGACTCTCTTTCCGTTGATGCTGCGGGTCTCGCCGGTGCTGAAGTTTGTCTGCTTGTAGATCGGGACGATGCTCTTGCCCGCCTCCGGCTCAATGACAGACCGGGTGCCGACGAGATAGTTGGCCGCGTTTGCCTCGTCCGCCTCGCGGATTCCGTTGAGGGAGAAGGTATCGGTATCGCGGTCGCGGGCAATCATCAGATAGGATTCAACGCCGTCATAATAGACATGCGCCTTGTACTCGGTTACCGATGCCGTCGAAGACACGATCTCCACATACAGCGGTTCCCCGTTCAGGCAGATCCAGCTTCCGTCGAAATCGCTGCAGAGGCTTCCCTCTCCGTCGAGATGCAGGGCCCGGTCTCTGCCGTAGTAGGTGATGGTATTTTCGTTCTGGTCAAAGCACCCGACTTCCAGCTCATACGCCGTCATCAGGTTCTGAAGCGCATCCTCTACCGGAATGGAGAAGCCTTCCGCGTCAAGCACCGGTTCCGTCTTGCTGAACTGGCTGAAGGAACTGATGTCAAGGACCATGGGCTCGGTATCGGTCAGCGTCGCGACGTGCTCCTTCAGCTCGTCATTCAGGCAGCCCGCCTGCTTGTAGTAATACAGCGCGCTGACGCTGTCGTTCCGGCTGACATCGTAGATGTATTCAAGATAATACAGAAGGCCGGGCAGCGTGCTTACATCCGTGGGGATGTAGACGGCGATGCCGGTGGAGTCGCAGAGCGCGCCGTTCTGCCGGTGATAGAGCACCGCTTCACCCAGGAGGTCTTTGATCCTGCTGCATTCCTCGGGATAGCTGTCGATCATGTAATCGACATAGTTTCCGAGGTCGACGGTGTTGAACACGTTATAGTGGTCAAATCCGTAGCGCGTCGCGTGGCTGCCGCAGCGGCCGATCTCCGCGAGAACGCCCATATCCGTCACGGCGTCCTTCAGCTGGGCCTCCGCCAGTGCGCAGTAGGCGTCATACAGTTCGCTCGCCTTGTGTGCGTCGATGACGGAGAAGGTCGTGTTCTGCGCAAAGAGCGGAACGTTGATATTCTGGATCATGTAGTAGTCGGTGTACGAATCCGCGATCTCGCGTGCGACCTTGGCCGGGCTCATCGTGGGGTCGTCGGTCAGGGCCTGCAGCCATGGGGCGTAATCCCAGCCGTCGCCCGGCTCGGATTCCTCGCTCAGGCAGTAGTAATCGGCAAAGCCGTCCAGGGTATCGGTCACCTCAAGGCAGCTCATCAGGCAGGCGTCAAAGCCGATGATGTCGAAGGCCGGCTTCGTGCTGCTGGGGCGATAGACGCTCTCCAGCGCGCCGCGGATATCCTTCAGGGAGAGCATCTGGCCGTAAATCGAATCCATGCCGTAGCCGAAGGGACCGCCGCCGTGGTCCCAGAGGACCAGCATGTTGTGATCGGCGTGGTATTCGTCCTTGCAGAAGCGAAGGAAGTCCGCCAGTGTCTCCGGCTCGGAAGCCGGCTGCAGCGGGAGGTTTGCCACTTCGGTCATCTTGCCGTTCTTGTAGAGGAAGCGCTGGGTCCGGTTGGGGTTCACAAGATCGTTGCTCCAGTGGGTCGCGCCGCCGGTCTGGATGACGATCTGGACGTTGTCGCCCCATACGCCGGAGGTCATTTCGTTGATGTCCGCCGATGCGCAGCCCAGGCGGTCCGAGACGATCACGTCATGCGTCAGCGGCGTGGACGATGCCACCGGGACATCCGGATAGTAGAAAAAGGCGGGCAGCTCCAGTCCGTTCTGCGCGAGCTCCTCGTTAAAGCGGGTCAGGTGGTCGAAGCGCTTGGCCTGGCTGTCTGCGGCGTTGCTGTCTCTGACATCGCGGGTCATGGCCGACGTCACGTAGGAGAGGTCGTTCTCTCCGGCATCTTCCAGATCCGCCGCGACAAAGTAGACGCAGACCGTCCAGGTTTCGTCCGCACCGACGGCAGGAAGGGCTTCGATCTTCTCTACCCCTTCGTCGTCGATGGGCGACATCTCATAGATCTGTGAGATCTGATCCTCGCTCAGGGGCTGGTTCTTCATCCGGTCATAGTACTCCCGGATGAGCGGTCCCCCAACCGTAGCGAGAATCATCGGAAAGCTCACAACCAGCGTTCCGACAACGGCCAGCAGAACCGCCACGCCCAGCAGCCTCTTGCAGAATCCCTTCAGATAGAGGTTCCACACCCGCTTCATCCAGGGTGCATACTGGTAGTAATCCTTGAGTTCCTGCCGCTTGGCCCGCTTGGCCGCTTTCCAGCGTCTGCGTCTCTCTTTGCGGGTCAGCTTCTCCTTTTTTGCCGGCGCCGTGCCGTTGTTCAGATTGTTCTCATCCATTTCGGTATTCTCCTCCTTCTCTCCGCGCTCTTTCTTCCCATTTGTCCAGCCGTCCCGAAGACGGCCTTTTTTCGTATATGATTGATTATTATACCACAACTTATCCAACCAAGATCCAGCCGAACAGGCCGAATCTCCCCGTTTAAACTATAAAAAATTCGTTTTGCCCTGTCAATCCTGTTTCTGCATTTTTTCAAAAAAAACCTGTATCGGCCCGATCTTGCCGCTTTCGCCGTGACAGGATTTGTGATTGAACTGTGACATGCAATGTGATATCTTATTCGCGTAAGAAGGACAGATCCGGAAGGAGGAAATGGAGAATGAATAAGATGAATGAGAATAATGCGGCCAAAGTGCTGACCGATGAAGAGCTTGCCGGACTTTCCGGCGGATATGTCTGGATCAACAAAGCCGGATGCTATGAACTGTATGACGACAAGGGCAATTACCAGTGGACCTTCCGCGGCGACCAGCTCCAGGAACTTCGGAAATATGCCAAGGCGCACGGCATCAGCGATGAATTCATCACGGATGAAGAGCTCGCGAAGCTGCTCGCCAGGGGAAAACTCGATAAGTAACCGCCTGACGCTCCTGTCATGCAAAACAGGGCAGCAGCCGCTTCCGTTTCGGAAGCCGGCTGCTGCCCTGTTTTATTTTAATGTTCCGGATCAGAACAGTCCGTTGATAAAGTCGGTCATCGCCGCGCGGTTGTAGAGGTTTTCGATGTGGTCGACATAGTAATCCGGATCGACGCCCTGGTCGATGTCATAGAAGGAGCCGTTTTTCAGGAAGGACATCCGATGGGCGGCCGAGATCTGGAAGACGGTGCCGTAGGCCGTGGTCATCGGCTGTACGACGCAGCTGCCGCCGCCGGTGGTCCGGCCGATCAGGGTTACTTTCTGGGAAGACTTCAGCGCCGCCGGCACCAGGTTTCCGCAGGAGAAGCTCACCGGGGACACCAGGCAGTAGAGATTCTTGTCCGCCACGGTATCCTTTTCGTCAAACTCATGGTCCAGGTTGATATCCGCCCGGTAAATCGCGGTGGAAAGAGCGCCGGTCGCCATGTTCTTCACGCTGAAGGGGGCATCCCCCAGGAACCAGCCGAGCACCACGACCGCCGCGTCAACGGCGCCGCCGGTGTTGTTCGACAGATCCAGCACGACATTCTCGATGGGGCTGTCCGGCCGGGTGATCTGTTCATGGGCATGGATGATCAGCGCGACGGTGTCCGTCAGTTCCTCCCCTTCGTCTTTGGCCATGTAGTAGGCGCCGCCGTAGTAGGAGGATTTGAAGGTGTCGAAGGTGATGTATGCCGTGTTTCCGACCTCTTCATAGCCGGGGCATCCCTTGGGATAGGCCGCGTCGCGGGCTTTGCTGTATTCATCCGCATGTTCCCCGAGCTTCCGGTTGGCGATGCCGGTGCTGCTGTGGATCGGGTTCAGTCCGGCAAAGCTGGAGTATTCGTT
>CAMKEK010000154.1:0-3961 GCA_946411545.1 uncultured Clostridia bacterium | reverse complement strand
TTCGTAATAATCTCTTTTTTCTGCCATGCTTTTCTCCGATCAGAGTAAAAGGTTTGGGTGACTGCCGCCCCTGACGGGACGGCAGCGGGAGAATCTGTTTTCGTGCGACTCTCTGTCAGAAGGAAATGTCTTCTTTCTTACACACCTATGAGGCGAGGATAGTTCCCCGCCTCATTGGTCTGCCTGACAGTGCAGCACTGCTGTGATGTGATAAGCCTTTACTGCTTGTCATCGTCGACAACGGTATAGTCCGCGTCGTAATAATCCTGACCGTTCGGGGCCGTTCCCTGCGCACCGCCGGCCTGGCTGGGATCAAAGCCCTGGCCCTGAGGACCGCCGGCCTGCTGATAGAGCTTCTCAGAGAGCTTGTAGAAGGCCTGGGTCAGCTCTTCGGTCGCGGCCTTGATGGCAGCGGTGTCGGTGCCGGTGAGCGCCTGCTTCAGGGCATTGAGCTTGCCCTCAACTTCTGCCTTTTCACCGGCATCCAGCTTGTCGCCCAGATCGGCAATGGTCTTCTCGGTCTGATAGACCATCTGGTCGCCCTGGTTGCGGACGTCGACTTCTTCCTTGCGCTTGGCGTCTTCGGCTGCATACATCTCTGCTTCCTTGACAGCCTTGTCGATGTCTTCCTTGGACATGTTGGAGGAAGCGGTGATGGTGATGTGCTGCTCCTTGCCGGTGCCGAGGTCCTTGGCGGAGACGTTTACAATGCCGTTGGCATCGATGTCAAAGGTGACCTCAATCTGCGGCACACCGCGGCGGGCCGGGGCAATGCCGTCCAGGTGGAAGCGGCCGAGGCTCTTGTTGTAAGCTGCCATCTCACGCTCGCCCTGCAGGACATTGACTTCGACAGAGGTCTGGTTGTCCGCGGCGGTCGAGAAGACCTGGCTCTTGCGGGTCGGGATGGAGGTATTGCGGTCGATGAGCTTGGTGCAGACGCCGCCCAGGGTCTCGATGCCGAGGGAAAGCGGGGTGACATCGACGAGGACGATGCCGTCCACGTCCTTGTTCAGGACGCCGCCCTGGATGGCAGCGCCGATGGCGACGCATTCATCGGGGTTGATGCCCTTGAAGCCTTCCTTGCCGGTCAGGGACTTGACCATCTCCTGCACGGCCGGGATACGGCTGGAGCCGCCGACCAGCAGGACCTTGCTGATGTCGCTGGGCTGCAGACCGGAGTCTGCAAGCGCCTGCTTGACCGGTCCGGTGGTCTTCTCGACCAGGTGATGGGTCAGTTCGTTGAACTTTGCACGGGTGAGGGTGACATCGAGGTGCTTCGGGCCGGTTGCATCCGCTGTGATGTACGGCAGGTTGATGTTGGAGGTCGTGACGCCGGAGAGCTCGATCTTCGCCTTCTCGGCAGCTTCACGCAGACGCTGCATGGCGACCTTGTCGTTGGAGAGGTCGATGCCTTCAGCCTTCTTGAACTCGTCTACCAGATACTTGGTGATGCAGGCGTCAAAGTCATCGCCGCCCAGGCGGTTGTTGCCGGCCGTGGCCAGAACTTCGATGACGCCGTCGCCGATTTCCAGGATCGAGACATCGAAGGTGCCGCCGCCCAGGTCATAGACCATGATGCGCTGCTCCTGCTCCTTGTCGACGCCATAGGCCAGCGCCGCTGCCGTCGGCTCGTTGATGATACGCTTGACATCGAGGCCGGCGATCTTGCCGGCGTCCTTGGTCGCCTGACGCTGTGCGTCGGTGAAGTATGCCGGAACCGTAATAACCGCTTCGGTCACGGTCTGTCCGAGATAGGCCTCTGCGTCCGCCTTCAGCTTCTGCAGCACCATGGCGGAGATTTCCTGCGGTGTATAAGCCTTGTTGTCGATGGTCACTTTGTAATTGGAGCCCATCTCACGCTTGATGGAAGAGATGGTGCGGTCCGGGTTGGTGACGGCCTGGCGCTTTGCGACCTGGCCGACCATACGCTCGCCGTTCTTGGCAAACGCCACAACCGACGGGGTGGTGCGGGCGCCCTCTGCGTTTGCGATGACGACAGGTTCGCCGCCTTCGAGCACGGCCACGCAGCTGTTGGTTGTTCCGAGATCAATACCGATAATTTTACCCATTGTAAGTTCCTCCTGTATGTAAGATATGTTTTAACAAAATAAAGATGATTTATATAAGCGGAGCCATCTCCGGTTATATGCGTGATTAAGAATGAAGTCTGCTGTCAGTTGGCCACCTTGACCATGGCGAAGCGGATCACCTTTTCGCCCAGTTTGAAGCCTTTCTGGAAGACCTCGACAATCTCGTTCTCGCCCTTTTCTTCATCGTCGACATGCATCACCGCGTTATGCATCGCCGGATCGAATTTTTCACCAAGGCACTCAATCTCCGTGACGCCCAGTTTCTCCAGCGTGGAGCAGAACTGCGTCATGATCATCTCGACGCCTTTCTTATAGGCCTCGTCCTCGGTGTTCTGTTTCAGGGCGCGCTCCAGATTGTCATAGACCGGCAGGAACTGCGTCACGGTGTTGGCCTTGATGTCGCCGTAAAGCGCATCCTTTTCCTTCTGGCTGCGCTTACGGAAGTTGTCGTACTCCGCGCAGATGCGCAGGAACTTGTCGTTGAGATCGGCCTTCTCCTTTTCGAGGGCAGCGATCTTCTCTTCCTCCCTGGAGGGCTTTCTGCCGAATCTCCGTTTTTCCTTCTTCTCGGCTTCCTTGCTCTCTTCGCCCTTTTCCGCTTCGGTGTCGGCTGCCTGCTCGACAGCGCTTTCCTTCTCCGTGTCTTCCGCCGGCTTTTCTTCCGGAACCGCGTTTTCCGCCGGGTTCTGTTCCGGAGTCATGTCTTTCTTCTGTTCATCGTTCATCGGTCTTTATCCTCGCTGTTTTTGATAATCAGTTTGTTATGCATTCCCTCCGGCGGCGCTTCACCGCTTCCCAGCCGTCTGGAGAGTCCCGCCGCCAGGAAACGAAGCTTCGCCGCCACGGCGGAATAGTCCATTCTTGTCGGTCCGACAATCCCGATCAGCCCCCGCGTGTTGTCCCCGGCGTCATAGCTGGCAATCACCACGCTGGAATCCTTCAGCTCTTCGGCGATGTTTTCCGGGCCGATCAGGACGCGGATCTCGCTGTCCTCCCCGATCGGTTCACCTTCGGACGGCGGGAGAATATATCCGCCGCCTGACAGATAGCTCATCAGCTTGTGCGCTTTGTCGGGATCCCGGAATTCCGGCTGACTCAGCAGCCGGTTTTCACCTGAGACAAAGGCCGTGGGCGTCGCCGCTTCAGAAAGCGTCTCAATCGCGAAGGCCGCGATCACGGAAGTCAGGCCCATGCCGTCATCCGCGGCACGCTCCGTCGAATGGATCAGCAGCGGTGTAATCTGGTCCTCCGTAATCCCGGTAAAGCCGGAGTTGAACAAGGCGTTCAGCTTCTGAACCATCATCTGGTCCACCGAAACCGGCAGATGCACCAGCTTGGACTTCACGGAGTTGTTTGACAGCATCAGCACGATGATGAAGGTGTTGGCATCCACATAAATCAGGTCAAAGCGCTTGATCGTCATGGGCGCCGCCGCCGTAAGCGCCAGTGCCGGATAATCGGTGATCTGTGAGGCAAGACGGCTGATGCTGCTGATGGTGTCGTCCAGTTCCTGAAGCTTCGCGTTGAGGCGGCGGTTGATCTCCTCCGTCTCCTCAAGGGAGTACTTCTGCTTCTGCATCAGCTCGTTGACGTACATGCGGTACCCCATCGGGGTCGGAACCCTGCCGGCAGAAGTATGCGGCTGCTCCAGATATCCCAGCGCAACCAGCTCCGCCAGTTCATTCCGGATGGTCGCGGACGAGCAGCCGAGTCCGGCGTTTTCTGCCAGATGCTTGCTGCCTACCGGCTCTGCCGTGCGGATGTATTCATCGACAACCGCCGCCAGTATTCTTTTTTTCCTTTCGCTGATGCTCATCTTAGCACTCACCTTACAGGACTGTTGGCACTCTCTCTTTTCGAGTGCTAATATA